>JAPLKX010000489.1 GCA_026387845.1 Candidatus Hydrogenedentota bacterium
GGCGCACCAGCCGTTCCGTCCGCCGCCGATACTCGATCAGGCTGCGGACCGAACACAGCTTGAGGTTGTGCTCGGCGCAGAAGGCCCGCAGGTCCGGCACTCGCGCCATCGTGCCGTCTTCTTTCATGACTTCGCAGATGACGGCGGCAGGGTTTAGGCCGGCGAGCCGCGTGAGGTCGACGGAGCCTTCGGTTTGGCCTGCGCGCACCAGGACGCCGCCGTCGCGCGCCCGCAGCGGAAACACGTGGCCGGGGCGGGCGAGGTCGGCCGGCTGGGTGTTGGGGTCGATGGCGACCTGGATGGTTTTGGCGCGGTCGTGCGCGCTGATGCCGGTGGTGACACCGCAGGCGGCTTCGATTGAGACGTGAAACGCTGTCTGGAAGCGCGAGGTATTCTCAATCGTCATCGGCGGGATGTTTAGTTCGTCGATGCGCTTGCCGGTAAGTGCCAGGCAAATCAGCCCGCGGCCGTGTCTGGCCATGAAATTGATGGCTTGGGGCGTGGCGTGCTCGGCGGCCACCATCAGGTCGCCTTCGTTTTCTCTGTCCTCGTCGTCCACCAGCACGATGAGCCGGCCCTGGCGCAGTTCTTCAAGTATCTCCGGAATTGGTGCAAACATCTTGTACTCCTACGAGGTCATCACAAAACAAGTTCTGCACTCTCGGTCGTCTTCATCGACAATTGATTGCAGCAATGCGCATGATCGTGGACTCTGTTTTGTGGTGACGCCTATACGAACCCGTGGTTGGACAGGAAATCCATGCTGATTCCCCGCCCCCCGGACATGTTCCTCACGTACTGGTAGACGAGCTTGCCGATCACGTCCGCCTCCAAGTTTACCCAATCGCCGGGCCGCTTGCTGCCCAGCGTCGTCTTTTTCAATGTCGTCGGGATGACGGCGACGCCGAACGTGTCGGCGCTCGGCTCGACTATCGTGAGGCTGATCCCGTCAATGGCAATCGAACCTTTTGGCGCGAGGTAGCGGGCCACTTCGTCCGGCGCCTGGAACCGCCACAGCGAAAACTCGCCCTGATCCTTGATCGAGGCGACCCGGCCGACGCCGTCCACGTGGCCCAGAACAAAATGCCCGCCAAACCGCCCGCCGGCCTGCATCGGCCGTTCGAGATTGACGGCGTCGCCCGGTTTGAGCCGGCCCAGCGTGGTCCGCGCCCGGGATTCCGGCGACACCTGCGCCACGAACGTATCGCCGTGAAGGGCCGACACGGTCAGGCACACCCCATCTACGGCGATGCTGTCGCCTATCTTGAGGTCGGAGAGGACCGTTTTGGCGAGAATGGCGAGGTCGGCGCCCGATCGCCTTGTGACCGCCCCGACTTCTTCTATGAGTCCGGTAAACATTCCCGTCAATCCTTCTTTACGTAGGCTTCGATGAGGATGTCTTCGCCGACGGGCGTAGCGGTCATCCGTTCGAGCACAATGGCGTCGTTCATCCTGGCAATCCCTTCGCCCTCGACGGCCGTGACGGCCGCGTGGCCGCCAACGATTTTCGGGGCGATGAAAAACAGGACTTTGTCGACCACGCCGGCCTCGAACGCAGTCGCCAGCGTAGTGCCGCCGCCTTCGATAAGTACGGAGGTGATGTCGCGCTCGCCCAGGACGCGCATCAGCAGCCGCATGTCGAGCTCGCTGCCGCGCCGCGGGATTCGCAGGACGTCGTCGGCCCCTTCGAAGGTCCTGTCGTCGGGCACGGCGACCCAGGTGGGTGCGGTGCTCGAACTGTGGAACACCCGGGCCGTGGCGTCGAGATAGCTTTCGGCGTCGAGCAGGATGCGGATGGGATCTTTAACCTTTCCGCGGTCGAGGCGTGTCGTAAGGCTGGGATTGTCGAGCATGACGGTTCTGCTCCCAACCATAATGGCGTCGACTTCGTTGCGGAGTTCGTGGACCATCTGCCGCGAGGTTTCGCTGGTGACCCATTTGGAGTCGCCGGTCCGTGTGGCGATTTTGCCGTCGAGCGTCATGCCGCATTTGGCGATGACAAACGGGACACGCGTCATGATGAATTTGCAGTAGACTTCGTTGAGCTTTCGGGCCTCGTCTTCGAGCAGGCCCACGTCGACGGGGATTCCCGCATTGCGCAGCAGGAATATGCCCTCGCCCGACACCCGCGGGTTGGGATCGTGCATGGCCACCACGACCCTGGCGGGCTTGTGCTTGATAATAAACTCGGTGCAGGGGCCGGTCCGGCCGACGTGGCAGCACGGTTCGAGGGTAACGTAGAGGGTGGCGCCGGCCACGTCGCCGCCCGCGGCGTTGATGGCGTTTATTTCGGCGTGAGGCTCGCCGGCTTTCTCGTGCCAGCCCACGCCCAGGACGCGTCCGTCCCGTACGGCGAGGCACCCCACCAT
>JAPLKX010000348.1 GCA_026387845.1 Candidatus Hydrogenedentota bacterium
GACGGGGCCGGGAAGTTCGAGTCGGTGATCCTGTCCGTGAAAGCCGGGCACGTCACAGTCAATCAGGTCCGTGATTTGCGTGGCGTGGTCGAGCGGGAAAAGGCCGCGATAGGCGTCCTGATTTCCATGGAAGAACACACCAAGCCCATGCAGATCGAATCGGTAACCGCCGGTTTTTACGAATCGGAAATGTGGGGCCGCAAGTATCGGAAAATACAGCTTTTGACCGTGGCGGACCTTCTGGCGGGAAGACGCATAGACATGCCGCCCATCAGACAAGTCGGCGCAACCTTCAAAAAAGCCCCAAAAGCCACCCGCAAGGGCGCTGAAACCGGTGAACTTCCGTTGAACGAGTAATTATGAATTGCGAGTCAATTACGAATTACGAATTGGCCAGGGGTTGGGAGCATAATTCGTAATTGATGGAGGGCCCGAGGTGAAATTCGAGCTGACCAAACATGCCCAGAAGGTGTTGGACGAACGGGAAATTCCGGTCGAGTGGGTGGAGCGTACGTTGTCCGCGCCGGAACTGGTCTTGCCCGACCCGGATGTTTCCACGGTGGAGCGCCATTTCCGGCGGATACCTGAATTTGGCGGGCGGGTGTTGCGCGTGGCCGTGAACACGGCAGTTGAGCCGAACCGGGTGGTCAGTGTATTCTTTGATCGTCGGATGAAAGGCAAACTATGAGATTGCACGTGGACAAAGAAGCCGATGCGCTTTACCTGCGGCTGGATGATTCCAAGATCATCGAGTCGGAAGAAGTGTCGCCGGGCGTGGTGCTGGATTTCGACGAGCGCAATCAAGTGGTTGGCATTGAGATCCTGAATCTTTCCAAGCGCACGCCTAATCTGGATTTGCGCGAGTTCCAATTCCAGACCGCCTGACCGGGGAACAAAAGCCGCTGGCGCAAGATCTGGACGCGTTGGCATATGCGCTCTACGCCCTGACGCCGCAGGAAATCAAACTGGTGGAAGGCGCAGCCAGATAAATCACGAGCGTTCAGCGCACGTTCACCAGGAAATGGAACGCCGCGGCATCCCCTGGCCGTCGTGGAGTCGGCGCTGGCGGCGTCGGAGCCGTATCAGTTTCAGTGGTGGGCGTTGGGTCTTGTGGGTGCGCGTCCGGTGGAAGAGAAGAAGGGCGCGGACAAGGGCATTGACGGCAAGATCGTGTTTCAGGGGGACGGTGGAGGGAGAAAGAATTACGAATTAAGAATTAAGAATTAAGAATTCGAAAAGACCGCGAACGTAATTCGTAATTCTTAATTCGTAATTCGTAATTGTTAATTGGAGCGGAAGCGATGAAGACGGATAATCTGATTCAGCAGAAGAGTTATGCATTTGCGGTGCGGATTGTCAAAATGTGCCAGTTCTTGGTCGAGACGAAGAGGGAGTTCGTGCTGTCGAAGCAGGTGTTACGGAGCGGGACCAGCATTGGTGCGAACGTGGAAGAGGCGATTGGCGGCCAGTCGAAGGCGGATTTTGTCTCGAAGATGTCCATCGCCTATAAAGAAGCGCGTGAAACCTGTTATTGGCTGCGTCTGCTCAAAGACACCGGCTATTTGACGGAAGCTGAATTCGATTCGATCCACGGCGAAGCGGACGAACTCTGCCGCATCATTTCAAAGATTCAGACAACGAGCAAACGCAATTAAGAATTACGGATTACGAATTAGACAAGGTTGGGAGCATAATTCGTAATTGTCAATTCGTAATTCGTAATTGGTAATTCGTAATTGGGAGAAGGGACATGACAAGGGACGAGCACCTGCCGGCGCGCCGCGAGTCGCCATCGGATTTTCTGATCTACCAGACCAAAGGCGGAGCGACCAAGATTGAGGTGCGCCTGGAGGATGAAACGGTCTGGCTGACGCAGCGGCTCATGGCGGAGTTGTTTCAGAAAGATGTGCGAACCATAAACGACCATATTTCAAACGTTTACGAGGAGGGCGAACTTACCCCTGAGGCAACTATCCGGAAATACCGGATAGTTCAGAGAGAAGGGGAACGCGAGGTCGCCCGGATGGTGGAGCACTACAACCTGGACATGATCATTTCGGTGGGCTACCGGGTGAAGTCGCATGTGGCGACGCGGTTTCGCATATGGGCGACGCAGCGGTTGCGCGAATACATCGTTAAGGGTTTCACGCTGGACGATGAACGGCTGAAGAATCCGCCGGGGCCGGGCGTGCCGGACTATTTCGACGAGATGCTCGAGCGGATTCGCGACATCCGGTCGAGTGAACGGAGCGGACGTTGTCCGCGCCGGAACTGGTCTTGCCCGACCCGGATGCCGCCACGGTGGAGCGGCGTTTGTTGGTGGCCGAATTGGCCTGACCCCGCTGATTCGCAATGATCAAGACTACGCCGACGAGACGTCCGTGGCCAAAGCCGCCCGCAAACGTAAGCTTCCCCCGTCCGTTCCATAAGGCCCCTTAAGGCCGCCTCCCCCTCCCTCCCACACCCATCTCACCCCGCCCCACTGCCACCCCTCAAAAAAACCTCTCTTTGTATTACTATCCGCCAAGTTCTTGTTTTCTTGCGTAGAAGTTGAAGCTTCGATGCCGCGCGTTGGGACGCCCCCCGGCCGCACTTCTTAGGGCGCGTTGTGGGGGGCGTCCCAGACGTGGCAAAAGGCTGGACTGCATTTTTTGGTTGCGGCTACGCCGCGCCGTGCTCTTTGTGTTCTTTGCGGTCAAATATTTGCAGTTTACTTATTATGAGCATTCCGTTTGTCAATTGAATCCCCCTCGTTTCGCAAAATCTCACTTCTCTCTTCGCCATCAAAGCCTCCAAAAAGTGCACCAAATGCCTCTATATATATGAAGGCGGTTGAAGGGAAAAGGGTCCTTCTGCCATGCTGGCGAATATGTGCGACACGATGGTCATAGTCGGCGAAGGCCGAGTCCTGTTTGCCAAGAACTCGGACCGCGACGCCAACGAGGCGCAGGTGCTCGAATGGCACCCGCGGCGCGAGTACGGGCGCGGCGCGCGGCTGCGTTGCACCTGGATCGAGGTGCCGCAGGCCGAGCGGACGCACGCCGTCCTCATCAGCCGGCCGTTCTGGTTGTGGGGCGCCGAGATGGGCGCGAACGAGCACGGGGTCGCTATCGGCAACGAGGCCATATTCACCAACCAGCCCTATGCCAAAACCGGCCTGACGGGCATGGACCTGCTGCGGCTGGCGCTCGAGCGGGCCGAGTCGGCGCAGCAGGCGTGCGACGTGATCGCCGGGCTGCTCGAAACCCATGGGCAAGGCGGCGGCTGCGGGTACGAGAACCGGCGGTTCATGTATCACAACAGCTTCCTGATCGCCGACCCGCGCGGCGCGATTGTCCTCGAAACCGCGGGCCGTCACTGGTCGGCCGAGCGCGTTACCGGCCCGCGAAGCATCTCGAACGCGCTTACAATTCCCCGGTTCGCCGAAACGTATTCCGACCGGCTTAAGACGGCCGTGGCGATGGGCCGGGCCCGCCACGCGTTGACCACGTCGGCTATCGCGGGCGTCTCGGGCGTCGCGGGGCTGTTTGCCGTCCTTCGCAGCCACGGCGCCGGCAAGTGCCCGCCGCGCTACTCGTGGCTCAGTGGCGGGATGTGCGCGCCGTGCGTCCATGCCGGCGGCGCCGCGGTGCATGTGCAGACGACGGCGTCGTGGGTTGCGGAGCTTGCCCCTGGCGCTTGCAGACATTGGGTCACGTCGACGAGCGCGCCGTGCACGAGCCTGTTCAAACCGGTGTACGTGGACCGGCCCCTCGGCCTCGCCGCGCCGGGTGAGAACCCCGACCAGTCGCTGTGGTGGCGGCACGAGCGGCTGCACCGCATGGTCGTGAAGGATCCGGAGAAGTTTTTCCAGATTTTCGAAGAGGACCGCGACGCGATCGAGCGCAGATGGGTCGAGTCGCCGCCGGATTCGGCCGAAGCGTTCGCGGAACACGACCGGCTGCTCGACGGCTGGATCGCGAAGGCGGCGCAGATGCAAGCCCGCGATACGCGGCCGTTTTACGTCCGCGCGTACTGGAGAAAGCGCGAGCGGGCCATTGTCGCGAAGCGATAGAATTTTACTTCGCTACTACTGAATATGTCCCTGAACCCACCTCGAACACGGCGGCGCCGTTCTCCATCTTTAAGAACTTCACGCCGTCAGCTTCGGCCATCGGCTTCCCGCCTTCGGTGACGCTCGCAGAATCTTTCGCGGGCACGTAAACGGTGGCAACCGTGTTGGCCGGGATTGAGAACCTCCAGTCGAGTCCGGCGCCGTCGCGTTTCCACTTGCTCGAGATTGGGCCCATCTGCGAGTTGTACGTTACGTTGGCGAAATCGAGGCCGGCAACGGGCGTCGGCTTAAGCGTGATGCGCTTGAACGCCAGGGCCTTCTCGAGATCGGGCCGGATGCCGCCGAGGTACTCGTACATCCAGATGCCGAGGTCGCCGACGAGCATGACGTGGTTGTGCGAGTTCATGGCGGGGTCGGCCGTGTCGCCGTTCCACAACTCCCAGATGGTCGTTGCGCCTTTTTCGATCATGTAGCCCCAACTGGGGTAGGTCGTTTGCCCGGCGATGGTGTAGGCAACGTCGGCCCGGCCGTTATCGGACAACACGCGATTGAGCCACTGGCCGCCGATCAGGCCGGTGCCGATATGGCCTTTGCCCTCGACGGTGATCTTGTCAGCGAGGTAGTTGAACACGCGCTGTTTGTATTCGGGCGGCACCATGCCGTACGCGAGCGGCAATACCTGCGAGGTCTGCGAGCCATTGCCGTAGACGGCCTTGTCCCGGTCGAGGAACTTCTTGTTGAACGCCGTCTCGAGCCGCTCGGCCAGCGCGAGGAACGCCGCTTTGTCGTCGGTTTTGCCGAGCAGGCCGGCGTACCGGGCCATGAGGCCGAGGTCGTGATAGAAGTACGACGTGGCGAGAAGATCGGTGGGCGTTTTGCGCAGCGGGTCTTTCGAGTGGATGAGGGATTGCTCCTCGGGCGGGACGCACCAGTCGCCGTAGCTGTCTTTCGAAATGATGTCGTCCTTGAGGTATCCGGCCATGTGGTCGATCCATTTTTTGAGCCCGTCGTAATGGCGCTGGATGACGCGGATATCGCCGTACTGTTCGTAGAGCATGTTGGGGATGATGATGAAACTCGAGGGCCACGTGACATTGTCGTTGTACAGCGGCCAATAGGCCGGGCAGACGTCGGAAACGCTGCCGGAGTCTTTCTGTGCGTCGTGCATGTCGCACACCCACTTGGCGTACAGCGCCGAGATGTCGTGCAGGTAGCCTTCGCCGCGCGACTCCTCGGACCTGTCGCCCAGCCAACCCTGGCGCTCGTCGCGCTGCGGGCAGTCGGTCGGGATGCTGCGGTAATTGCCGCTGACGCCCCACACGATGTTGTGGTAGATGTTGTTGAGCACTTGATTCGAGCAGGCGAACGTTCCGGCTTGCGGGACGGCGTCATGCACAACGCGGCCTTCGATGGCGTCCATGGGCGGCTCGCCGGGCCAGCCCGTGACTTCGACGAACCGGAACCCGTGGTAGGTGAACCGCGGCTCGTACGTCTCGACCCCGCCGCCGACGCAGGTGTACAGGTCGGTGACTTTTGCGCCTCGGATGTTATCGAGGTAGAGGGTGCCGTCGTCGCGGACCGTTTCAGCGTGACGTAGCGAGATGGTTGTGCCGCCGGGCGCACTGATTTTGATTCTGCACCAGCCGACCATGTTCTGGCCCATGTCGAAGATGTATACGCCGGGGGACGGGTTGGTCCTGCCGATCGGTTTCAGTGTTTCGGTGACTTTGATTGGCTCGATCATCTGCGCGGACATCACGCCGCCGGGACTTCCGACCTGCGTGGCGTTTTGCCAAGTTGAATCGTTGTACCCGGGCGTGTTCCAGCCCTCGATCTGCACTCGGGCATCGTACGTTTCGCCGTCGTACTCGCAGTTCGTCCTGATCGGCCCGTCGGTGGTCAGCTTCCATGAGGTATCGCTGACGACTTCGCGCACGGTCCCGTCGGCGTACTCGATGCGGAGGTGGAACAACAGTTTCGGGAACCCGAACGTGCGGGTGGGGGTCGGCGAGCCGATCCGGGGCGCGTAGTACCGGCCATTGCCGAGCCAGACGCCGATCGCGTTGGCGCCCGGCTTAAGCAGGGGTGTGACGTCGCGCGTGACATAGAAGACGCGCTTGTTGTACTCGGTAAGGCCCGGGGAGAGGACGTCGTCGCTGACCTTCTGCCCGTTTACATAGAGCTCCGACAAGCCCAGGCCGGACATGTAGGCGGTTGCCCGCTTCACGTTCGGGCCAACTTCGAAATTCTTGCGCAACATCCGCGCGGGGATCTTCACCACTTCCTCTTTACGAATCCCCGCCCACGGTTCCATAGCGTACGGGCCGAGTTCCATGGCGGGCTTCCACGCGGCATCGTCAAACGAGCCCGCCAGCCACGCGCCGCCGCTGACGGAGTCGGCCGATTTCCACGACGAGTCGGTGCCGACGGTGATTGTCTTGCCGCCGGCGAGCTTGATCTCGAGCTGGGCGAGCAGGCCGGCAGGATTCGGTTTTTCTCCGGAGTTTTCCGCTTCGATCGCAATAACATTCCGGCCCGGCTTGAGGTACTTGGCCACAGGGGCGTCGATGATGCCCATCCCGCCGTCAACCGATTTCTGACCATTGACGAACAGGACAAACTTGTTGTCGGCGACGATCATGCAGATGGCATTGTCGATGCTGGAACCTTCGGGAATTTCGACGATGCGGCGGAAGTAACGTTTGGCTACGGGCGCGCTTTTTGCCGGCTCGCCTTCCGGGAACCAGACCCACTTGGCCTGCTGAAAGGCCTTCTCCTCAGCGGGTTCGCCGGTGTCGTCGAGGCCGATCCACTGAGCCTTCCACTCAGCCGGGTCAAGGATGCCCATCGTCCACCGTGCCGGCTCGCTCCATTTGGATTCCTTCCCGTCCCGATCCCACACTTTGACTTTCCACCAGCATTCGGCGTGCGAGGCGAGCGGCGCGCCCGCGTAGGCGATTTGGATGCACTGGTCGGATTGGACCTTGCCGGAGTCCCAGAGGTCGCCGCGGCCCTGATCAAGCCCATCGCGCGTTGACGCGACGAGGATCTGGTAGGCGGTCTGGGTTTGAGCGCGCTGTTGCGATTCGAGGTTCCAGTTCAGTCGGGGTTCGCGCGTGTCGATTCCCAGCGGGTTCGTCAACTGTTCGCAACGCAGGTTGACGACGGAGAGGTCGGCCGCGGCGCCGAGTGCGAGGATGGATGACAGAAGGCAGAGACAAAGGCAAGCGGTTTTCATGGCGTTTGCTCCCAAGTAGGCGCGCATGCACACGCGCGTAGCGGTTTTGCCGGGAAAAGATTACCTGTGTGGCCGGGCGAAAGTCCAGCAGGTCTGGTTGGTGCGGATTAGGGGAGATGTGCCGGAGAAAGTGAGCGGGACCATTGGGACCGTTGTGACCTGCAAAACTTATGGCGCCTAGCCCTCTGCGGTTACGCCGATCGTTTGGTGGTTGTGGGACACATTTTGATGCAATTCGCCCACGGATATGCCAGTATGGTAAGAGTATGAATACTGGGGGGACAATTCGTATCCTTGTCCGTACGAATTTCAGGGACTTGCGGGGCAGCGGGACGAAAGAAAGAACCGGTTACTCATGTCTCAGCAATTGAAAGATCGCGTGATCCGCGTGTTTATCTCCTCGACGTTCCGCGACATGAAGGAGGAGCGGGACCATTTGGTGAAGTTCGTGTTCCCGGAGTTGCGCAGGCTGTGCGAGCAGCGCGGGGCAGTGTGGGGCGAGGTGGACTTGCGCTGGGGCGTGTCCGACGAGCAAGCGGCCGAGGGCAAGGTGTTGCCGATCTGCCTGGAGGAAATCCGGCGCTGCCGTCCCTACTTCATCGGCCTGCTCGGCGAACGGTACGGCTGGGTGCCGGATGCGGTCCCGCCGGAGATCGTCGCGCAGGAGCCGTGGCTGCGCGATCATATCGACCATTCGGTGACGGAACTCGAGATTCTCCACGGGGTGCTGCGCAATCCGGATATGGCCCAACACGCCTTTTTCTATTTCCGCGACCCGGCCTACATCGACACGGTCCCGCCGGCACAACGCCCGGACTTCGTCTCGGAAGACCCCGCCAGCGCGAGGAAACTGGAGAACCTGAAGGACCGCATTCGCACCAGTGGCTTTCCAGTGCGGGAGAACTACCCCGACCCGAAGGGCCTCGGCGAACTTGTGCGGCGGGACATCTGCCGCGTCATCGACACTCTTTTTCCGGAAGGATCGCAACCGGACCCGCTCGACCGCGAGGCGATGGACCACGAGGCCTACGCTCAAAGCCGCGGCCGCGTATATATCGGCCGGCAGGAATACTACGACAGGCTCGACGCCCACGCGGCTGCGGACGACGACCAGCCGCTGGTCTTGCTGGGCGAATCCGGCGGCGGCAAATCCGCGCTCCTGGCCAACTGGGGCATCCGTTACCGGGAAGCCCATCCCGACGCGCTGGTGATCCAGCACTACATCGGCGCGTCGCCGTACAGCGCGGACTGGGCGGCCATGCTGCGCCGCATCCTGGGCGAG
>JAPLKX010000247.1 GCA_026387845.1 Candidatus Hydrogenedentota bacterium
GCCTACGCGGATCTCGGCGAGCCGCGCAAGGCCATCGAGTACCACGAGCAGGCGCTCAAGATTGACCGCGAGATCGGCGACCGGCGCGGCGAAGGTCAGGACTTGGGCAACCTCGGGGTCGCCTACGCGGAACTCGGCGAGCCGCGCAAGGCCATCGAGTACCACGAGCAGGCGCTCTAGATTGACCGCGAGATCGGCGACCGGCGAGGCGAGGCGACAGATCTCCACAATCTTGCAGTCACACTTGCCAAGACTGGCCGCCGCGACGAGGCGATTGCCTCCGCGGAGCGGGCCCTCGAGATTTTCGAGCAGATCGAAAGCCCTCATGCCGCCAAGGCCCGCGCCCAGCTTGAACGGCTTCGGGAAAGCGCTCGTTGAAAGTCCCCAAGCCCGAACACCAACACAATCCGCCAGCCCGTGAGGAAGCCTCCACAATAACAAGCGGCGCACGCCGGGTGGTCGGCATATTCCCCAACGTGCCTTCCTGCGACCGGCTGGCCCCATCCACCCCTGCTCTTATTCATCCTTCATCCTTCATCCTTCATCCTTCATCCTTTGTCCTTCGCACTCTCATCCGTCCTACAGGTCCCATATGTCCTATTCCCTCCGGCGTCCGCCCTGCTTTTCGTGCCCGCCTCCAAAACCGCCGCGGCGGGCATTATCACAGGGACCGAAACACCTTGGGAGGGAAGTTTCTACTCACCGTTTAGGAACGTTACACTCCCCTGCGCAGCCTTTCCTCCTTAATACGCATACAACAGCAAGGCGTTTCGCTCTTGACATACACAAGATATTGTGGTATTAGGGGCCCCGTAAAAATGCCAACAACCAAAACGGACACTCTCCTCTCGCGCCAAAGCCGGCATTTGCCGGCCTCAATTGCGCCCCCGCATTTCGCGCCCGCTTTTTCCCTTTCCGTCCTACAGCGTCAATCAGTTAAAACGCTTGACTGCCATGTCATCCTTTGCTATGCTAATTACTTAAGTCTTGGGATGATGGCTGCGGTTCGATCTGTCTGCTTCAATAAGCATGCGCGAGGCCACATGCTATCCTGTTCCCAAGCAAAAAAGGAATGGAATTTGCTGCTAATCTCCAAGGCAGTACTTTTTTATAGCCCGTACATCCCGTCACAGGTTCAAAACGCCCCGTGGATTTTTCTGAGGAGTGGATGATGGCCCAATGCGCGTGTCACGATGCTAACCCTCTTGATGCCATGTGGGGCGGCATGCAAGGCGGAATCCTACTCGTTGTAGCAACCGTCCAGAGTCCCGAGGGAAATGCCGCTGCCGTCGGGGAACTCGACGTGGTTCCCGTTGTGGCAGACCTTCTCGAGATGCTCTACCCCGACCGCGTGGCGGCCCCCGTCTTTTCTTCGGATGTAAAATGCTTTCCCAGCTTTCGTAACGGCAAGTGGAAAGAGTTCAATCTGGTCTTGTTCGGCGGCCCCCTCACCAACTCTTACACTCGAAACGTGCTCAAAGACGCGCACGGACTCAAATGCGCCTTCGTACGCAACAAGCACGCTGTTCGAGTGCCCGGCCTTCCACCCCAGGAAACCTTCTACTTGAAGAAGCCCAATGGATTTGTCGAGCGCGACTGGGGCCTCTTTTATCGAATGAAGAGCCCCTACGCCCGCAACCGGCGCGTCTATGTCTTCGCCGGGTGCACTACACAAGGCACCGCCGCCGCCGCGTCCTGTTCCCTTATCGACTCGCTGATCCCATTCCTGCTGAAAAAAAACACAGCGTCGAACCGCCCTAAGAACGGCGCCTTCAACGAAGCCGCTATTCTTGTTACCCGACACATGGCCGATGACTGCGTACAACGCGATATTCAAGTCAAATACCCAAGACCAAGCCATGTCGAACATAACCCTCGGGCGTTAAAAACCGCAAAGCTGCGATTCCTCCACTATCGCGCTCTGCCGGAAGCCCCACCGCTGGGCGAGCTAAGTTTTCCCGAGCCCGCTCTAAAAGAACTCTATGCAAGTTTTGACGCCTTCAAGACGAAAATGAGAGGCCTGATTACGCTTTAGCGTTCTCTATTTACTGGGGAAACAAGACCATTAGAGGGAAATCCTGTGCCAGTGTCGTGTCAACGTTTTGATGCTCGCGGTAAAATTCCCCCCAATTCCCCTTTCTTCGCCGACAAAGTCGACGGCACTTCGCACTCCGCTCTGCAGTTGCGCGTGTTCTCTGAAGCTTATGCCTACAAAACCATTCTGGAGATCAGAAAATTCGTCGAGTCGCAGAACAACTTCGTACACGCCATTATCGACACCGGAGCCTCGGTACTGGCGCTCAACATCGAAGACGCCGGCAACGCGTTCTGTATACCCGACGTACAACTCACAAATGCAATCGAGCGAAAGCAGGACCTCGCCCTAAAAGACGGAACCAAGCTTAACTACAGACGTTTCGACTCTGCCGCAGGTCCCGCCTACACTTTGCACACTCATACCGTGGTCGCTTACCTCAATACGTGCACCAAACTCCTTAATCTCATCTGTTGCCGGGATACAAAAAGGGTCTACCGCGTTCCCACCATTATCACCAAGGGCAAATACTCATGCGCAGGCTATCCAATTCTGCGGCTGTTCAATATGGATGTGCTCGGCTGGAAAAAGGAAACTACTATGCTCGTCCCCTTTTCGTTTGTGTACGAAAAGGAAACCGAACACGGCGCACCCCGCAGATGAAAAAGCCGCACGCCCGTGGGTTCTTCTTAAGCCTTCCCGCTTAACCTCGACCGGAAACCCCCACCCGCACCCACTTCTCCGTCACCCGCATCAGCGCCCGCGGCACTTCCCCCTCCCACCCCTGCAACATCCCCTGCCACCGCCCCCTCCCATCTCTCCAAAACGCCACGTCCGCGCGCTCGTCCAACTCAATCTCAAAACGACCCACCTTAAACCGCTTCAGACCCCCTGCCGCCATCGCCTCCACCTTCCCACGCTTATTCAGCCGCACCGCCGCCACACCCACCGCATCAAACGTCACCTCATGCCCCCTGACATTCACCGTCCCCCGGATCGGGTCCCCCATCACATCGCCTTTACCCGACGCCAGGATCAACGTACCATCCAAAAGCCGGCACCAACCGCTCGGCTCCGGCATCACCGACTCCGCAAAACCCGCCACGCCCCGTCGCGTACCCCGCGTCTGCGCCTCCACGCCCGACTCACTCAGATACTCAATAATATCCCGTGCGCAATCCACCCCACTCCCGCGGATCATCTCCGCCGGCAGCGCACCAGCCCCGTCGAACTCGTTCCCCCAGAAATCACGCGTCCACTCCCCAACCCGGTACAACCGCGTCGGACCTCCAACCGCCTTCCTGAAAAATTCCGCCACGGACGGACGTTCCCACTCCGGGTTGTACAACACCGCCGCCCTGTACCGCTGCGCACCGTACTCCACCCCGCCGTCGCCCCCGATCCTCAACGCCCCGCTCGATATCTCGCTGCTCGGGATCAGGTCCGCATAATACCCCACCGCCCACAGCGCGTCCGTCACCTCAAGCCCAACGTCCGCAAACCCCTCTCCCGTCCAATTCAACGACGACGGATGACCAAAGATCACCGCCACAGGGCAATCCACCGGCGACGTCGAAATCAGGTTCAGCAACCGCACACGCCGCTCCGCTCGAAGCAAGTTGCCTCCGAGCAGCGACGTCGTCCGGTCCACCGAATCGTTCGGATACAACGGATGAAAATTCATCCGCCCGCCACCCAGCACGTGACGCCAAAGATCTTCCTCATACGACTTGATGTCCCGGTCGTAATACATGTTGTACCAAACCGCCGACCCCCACTTCTTCGCAAGCGCCGTCCGCGCGCAAAACGGTGTCGCCTCGTCCGTCTGCGCCAAGTCCCGCCGAACGCCCCACCAATCCAACCCGTTCTTGAACGCCTCCTCCGGCGTCGGAAACGGAAACCACGTCGGATGCGTCCCGCTCATCGCCTCCGCGCCAAACACCTCTTTGATGCCCGCGTAAAAAGCGTTCTCAACCTCCACGTTCCGCTGACGGTTCATCTCCATATAGCAATTAATCGCCGCTGACCGCGCACCTTCCCGGCCACGCTCGCCCTTCACCATCAGCAACACATCCCGCGCCAAATCTTTCCCCGGCCGCCTGCGGCCGTACGCCCTTGCCATCGAATCCGAATACCACACGTCGTCCGTCCTCGGCTTGAACCGCCCCGGAAAACCCCACTCATCCTTGCACGCACCCGCCAACGCCACATCCGCGTACTGGTCGAGAATCCCATGCTCAAACTCGATCAAATGCGCCGCATACACGTCCGGCGTAAACAACGTAAACGCCGCCAGAACATACGCCGTCCGCCCCCCGTTTCCCGCACCGCACCCGATCACTACCGCAACTCCGTCCTTGTCCGCCCGCTCCACCCGGCACCGCCCCGTGATGTCCTCCACCGTCCCCGGCTCGATGCCCGCCGGCCCAGCCACACCCGAATAAACTCGCAGCACCCGACCACCGATCGAATCGTACCCACGCGTCTTCCCCGTGTAATGATCACCCAGGTTCAACGGTTCCACCTCGATCCGCACCTCGCCCGAACCCGACATCGCCGCCTCACGCACCCGCACAATCTCCTGCATCTCACCCGGATACTTGTCCATAAACGCCTGCCGCGCCAAACGCACGTCCAAATCCATCACCATCCCCAGCCCCTTCTCACGCCCATACGCCGCCGCTGCCTTGATCTGATCGTGTACCCCCGCGGCCGTCACCTCCACCGGATAACGAATGCTCGTCGTCAACAACTCCAAATCCGTCCGCTCTGCGTACACATCCAGAAAACGCTTGTAACCCTCCGGCCGAAATTCCTCCTCCGACCAAAACCAGCAACCAAGCCCCGGCAACGGCGCCCCCGCCAACACGCACACCAGCAAAAGTACCTGCAACATCCTCCGTTCCTCCACACCCCCAGTCTGCACAACTTCACCTCCCCCCGCAACCCCCGCCGCCCATCCCCAGCCCCCAAGGTACCCCTGAAAAAATATTTGCCACAACATCTTGACGTGGCACGGCCTCTTGTGTACAATATGTAGTGTTAACCCTCGGGGGAACCCGAGCAAACTCAATTAAGGAGGAGAAACGGCAATGCCAGTAGCAAAGAAGAAAGCTGCACCGAAGAAGAAAGCCGCGAAGAAAGTCGCGAAGAAAGTCGCGAAGAAACCCGTAGCGAAGAAAAGGGTCGTGAAGAAGGCAGCCGCGAAAAAGTGCTGCAAGTAGCCGAAGTCGAGTTTTAGCAGGGCCGGATCTGTTTTACCGGCGAGATTGCACCGAACGCGAAGCAGTTTGCGCGTCCGGTGCTCTTTTTCTGGTCAGGGCGAGGCCGAGGAACGCGACGAGGAACGGGTCGATCTCGAACCGGTACCGGTTGGTTTCGGCGAGTTCGACGAGGATGCTGAGGCCGGTGACGTAGATGACGGTGAAGGCCATGAACAGCAGGGCGGCGCGCTGGGCGGTTGTGTGGCGGCGCGACCACAATCCGAGCCATCCCCCGTACGCCATCAGCAGCGGCATGCCGATCAGCAGCGAGAGGTAGGGGACGTGGCGGGACGCGCCGAGTTGGGGGATCAACCGGCTCACGGGCACGTTGATCTTGAGGGTCAAGAGGTCGTAGGCCTTTACGAGCCATTGGAGCCGGGGGGCAGTGAGCGGCATGGGCGAGAAATAGGTGAGCCCCGCCCACGCGGTTGTACACAAGAACAATTTTGGCCGCGCCCGGATCACGTATAGTGCGTCTTTCATGTAAATATCGGACACGGCGATCTGGGAGAGGTGGTTGTAGTTGACCTCGCCGGTTGATTTGGTGGTTTGTCGCAGCACGGGGATGTTTTCGTAGCCGGCGACGTCGCGTATGTCCGGCGGGTAATATTCGACCGCATAGAACCGCTCGACCAGCGACACCTTCGAGATCTTGCCTTCGTCTGCGAGACGGACGCGTTCGTCCCACGGCAGGTTGCCGACGGTTTTGATCCACGGGCTTTTTCCGAGGAAAGAAAAGACGGAAACTTGTCGAAAAGCACATAATTCTTTGCGTAAAACGAGAACAAAATCACCCCGGGTATCAGCGCCATCCACAAAACCTGCCTGCGGTATCCTCGCATCACGGCCGCAACCGCGCACGCGATCAACACGTAATACCCAAGGTGGTACATCGACCGGATTCCGCACAGCAGAAACAGGCTGATGAAGAAAGCCCAACCGCGCGAGGAGACTCGCGTCCGCAGGTAGGTTTCGAGCAACAGCGCGGCGGCCACCAGCAGCGTGGCGCATTGAAGCGTGTAGACCAGCACGTGCTCGAACACCAGGAACGTCGGGCTCAGCACAAACAGCGTCGACGTGGCGAGCGCGACGCTCTTGCGGACGCCGAGCCGCGTCTGCAACACCAGCACGAGCACGTACAGCGCCAGACCGTTCAACAAAAACAGCGCGTGGAACACCGGCGCCTCGTGGCCTGGGAACAGTTTGAGGATTGCGCCGAGCGCGAGGTTGTACAGCGGCGGCTGGACGTGGAGGTAGAACACGGACTCGAGCAGGCGCGTCCGCAGCAGGACCGGGTCGGCGTAATGGGCGAACATCCCGAGCGGCGCCATGTCGAATCGCAGGCCCAGCGCCAGCGCCAGCGCATGAAACAAAACGAAGATGGCCGTTTGAAGAGCGGCCAAGAATTTCCACGAGGCGTTGTCGAGGTTGTCAATTAGGCGGCGCATTGGGGGCTATTTTACAAGGACAAAGGGTAAAGGACAAAGGATGAATTACGAATTACGAATTACGAATTAGGAAGGGTGAAGGATGAAGGACAGAGACCTCTTGGGACGCCTCCCGGCCGCCCTTCTCAGGGCGCTTTGTGGGAGGTGACCCACTTTTGTTGGCAAGGCTGGCATGTTCAAAAAAGGGGACACCTCCCACAACTGCCGGGAGGCGTCCCAACAGGTGTTGCACCCCTTCAGGGTGCTTCATCTTTACGGGATCCTCTTCCTGGGGCGTTGCCCCAGGCTATTTCCTTTAACGCTTTCAGCGTATTCAGCATTCATCATTTTCCTTGATCCTCCAGCCTTCCCCTGACACTTCGCACTTCGCACTTCGCACTCTGCACTTCGCACTCCGCACTTCGCACTCTGCACTCCGCACTTCGCACTCTGCACTCCGCACTTCGCACTTCGCACTTCGCACTTCGCACTTCGCACTCCGCACTTCGCACTTCGCACTCTGCACTCCGCACTCCGCACTCCGCACTTCGCACTCTGCACTCCGCACTCCGCACTTCGCACTCCGCACTTCGCACTTCGCACTTCGCACTCCGCACTTCGCACTAACAACTTCGCACGTGTTTTCCCCTCCGGTCTCCAGTCTTCTTTACG
>JAPLKX010000764.1 GCA_026387845.1 Candidatus Hydrogenedentota bacterium
GAAGAATACGGAAAAAGAGAAGTTTAGGCCGTAGGCAAGGGCGATCGTTACGAAGGAAATGGCCACGACGCCCCAGTGGGATGCAGGTTTGAAGGAAAATTTAGGCATAACCCTTTGTTAAGATCTCAGGGGACCTGAGGCATTTTGACTTTTTGCAGCAGATCAGCCTCAATAATGAAACTCAGCGATGATTATATGCCCGGAGTCAAGCGGATAAGTTAGCACCGTCATGGATTCTTTGTTTAACACGACCCGAACCGGGCGGAGGGGCCCTGGTTCAAAACGAACCCTCCCCTCGGCAGTCCCTGGTACCCCTTCGTTGATCCCGGGCGGTATTTTGCCCTCAATCAGAAATGTATCGCGCCCATGCCCAAGGTATCCGCGCGGCCGGATGAGCGTGACCAGGCTGCCGGTTCCTTTGTCCCGGTCGCTAAGGGGTCTCAGACGCAGATGAATGTATGCGCTCGAGCGCGGGAATGGCGTCCGGTAAATATGGGTCGTCGGGTAACCATCAGCTGAGATCACGAACTCGTAATAGGCCGTTGGTTTGGCTGTAAAGGGTCCCCAAACGCCATCCGCAGAGGTCGTCCGGCGGTGGACCGCCTCGCCAAGACGCTGCCCGGATGCAGGGTCCACCTCATAGATTTCGACTGTGGCACCCGCAAGCGGAAGATTGGTGGGCGCGCCGTTGGCCCAGCCGCTGACGAAGCCATTCAGGGCTGGTCGGGCTTCAGGAACGATGTCGAGTGTCGCCGGCTCACGGCCGCGGATAAAAGTATACATGGCCTGAAAAGCCAGAGGATGAAAGGCGACTTCCCGATGATCGAGGCCCGGAAGCACGACGTTCTGCGCACCGCGGAGCTCCGGGGAAGCGAAGGTGACGTTCGTCGGCTTACCGGGCATGCCGATGAATCGCCCCTCCGGTTGAGCGTATTTGTCATTGGCGTCGCTGCGGATCGTCATGAAACGCACACCCGGCTGAACCTCGTCGCCTGAGTTGAGGATAGACAGGAACGTTCCCATTCCGTTGAACTCAACGTTGGGGCGGGTAGGATCCGCATAAACGCCGTGGTTCGGCGTCCCGCAGAGGATTGCCTGGGAAATATTGGCTGCACCCCCGGGCGAGTTCTTGATGTAATTGCGGATGGGGTAACCGCCGCGCGAGCTCCCCACGAGGGCCAGTTGCTTCTGGCCGGTCCTCGATTGGATTTCGAAAATTTTCGCGCTCAGCTCTCTCAGCTGATCGGCGGTGCTGCTGCGGTTCTCCTGAGGCTTTGTATCATCGCTCCGGGCCCTGGGATGCGTAAAGTCGATTGCGAATAGCACGGAGGGATCGTACCCGTTCGACTCAAACCGCCAGAGATTCGTATGCCAGAGAGCGGCCGTGTCCCCATCGCCATGGACGAAGAGAATGGGCCGGTCGGCAGCGGCCACATTCAGCGCCAGGAGCAGCAAGAGCAGAGCAGCTAAAAATGCCCGCCGAGTGAACTCTAAGAACGGTTTCCGTGACATTCGTAGTTTTACCCGTGCTTTACGTTTCGCCTCTGCTCTCAATTCATGCTTCTTTCCCATGTTGATACCCTCCGATGATGAAAAAAGAGATGTCCTTTCCTTTGTAATCAGACGGTTTGATAGGAACTCGCTTTTTGGTACTGTGAGCATACTGGGAAGGAAATTGTGTGTCAAGGAAGTTTGATGGGTGGCTTCGAATCTCAAAAACTGCGGATAGCTTGCCAGTTCACGCACTACCACCCGGACGAGCTTTTTGACAGATATGCTTTGAATATCTTGAATTATTTGGCTCTCAAAAAGCAAGCATAAAGAGGAGAGAACTGCATTTTTTACCTAAGGTCTTGAGTCGCATCTCGATCAGCATTGATCATGAACCTCTGGAGCCTGCCAGTGTGAGATCCACAGTCCGAGAGCGACAAAAGCGAGCCCCAAGAATAACAGCATCGAAATCCTTTCGGTGAGGAACATTGCTCCCAGTCCGGCCGCGGTGACGGGACTGAGCGCCAGGAAAACGGTGACCTTTGTCGGCGTCGTGTGGTTCAAGGCCCATAACCAGAGATAGTAGCCAATGCCGCTATTGATCCCGATGAAGAAGACGGCCAGCCAACCGGCTGCCGTAAAGTGGGGGAAGGAGCCAAAAAATCCCTCCCAGCCGGCAAGTAATGCGAGAAATCCGACCGATGCGAGCATTGCCAAGGCACTCACCGGCAGAGTCGGATATTTTTGTAGGTAGGGCCGGTAGAGGACACTGCAAATGGCACCACTCAAGGCGCTTGCGAACACGGCCAGTTCGCCGACCCACTCATGGGCCGCACCACCCCGCTGAACCACCTTCTCGCCAAGCGCGAATCCCACCCCCCCAATGGTCAACAGAACACCCAGAGTCTTCGCCAAGGTAATCCGCTCATAACCGAGAACCGTTGCGAGCAACATCGTCAACAACGGCATGGTGGCAAAGATCAGTGCGGCACGGGCCGATGGAATAAATTGCAGCCCGTAATTTAACAGGGCGATCAGGATGCCAAACTGGGTGATTCCGAGCAGGCCGATAGGCACCAGATCACGCCGGTCGAACCGCACACGCGCAGACAGCAACACGGGGGGTAATAAACAGCAGAATCCGATGAGGTAGCGCAAGAGCGCAAGCGAAGCAGGAGCAGTTTGATCGATGACAAACCGTGT
>JAPLKX010000507.1 GCA_026387845.1 Candidatus Hydrogenedentota bacterium
AGTATCGTCATTTGCAGACTCCTTTTCAGTGGACGGAGTGGACATGGTGGACATTGTGGACATGGGAGATACCACGAGTTCGGGCGTGGCATCCGGCGGCTGGACCGCCTGGACGTCGGGCCGGATGTCGGTCAGCGGGAGGCCGTCCGTTTGAACGGGCGGCTCGGGCATCTCGGCCCCGCCGGCGATCTCGTCGTCGCCGTCTTCGACGCCGAGCCCACCGCCGGCGGCAAGGAGTTCTTCGAGTTCGGATTCCGGGTCCAGCCCCGCCGATTCGAGTACCGACTGAAACTCGCCGATGCTCTTCCGCAACCGCTCCCGCAACTTCAGAATATCGTCAAACACCGCCCCGGCCGCTTTAAGATCCGGCAACGGCAACGCGGGGATCTTCGCGCCTTTTGTTTCTTTTGTTTCTTTTGTCCCTTTGGTCCCTTTGGTCTCTTCTGCCTCTTCCGTTTCCTGCGATTGCTCCTCCGCCTGTTGGTACGCCCCCCGGCTTTTGCTCTCCCCCTTTTCGTCGCACTGTTGGGACGCCCCCCGGCTTTTGCTCTCCCCCTTTTCGTCGGGCTGTTGGGATGCCCCCCGGCTTTTGTGGGGGGTGTCCCCTTTTTGGTCTTGGGACTCTTGTGTCCCTTGTGTCCCTTCTGGGGCAACATCCGCCTCTACAGGCGATTCGAGCCGGTTGAGGAGTTGGTACCGCCGGCTGAGCAGGATGTAATGCGCGCAGATGTCTTCGCCCAGCATCACCATCGCCGGCGTCAGCCGGACGCGCCGCTCCTCGAGCAGCCTGCCGTAGTGGCGGATAAACCAGTTCACAAACTTCCGGGCAGGCCCGGGGTCAACTTGCAAAAACTTCAAAATCCGGCGGATGCTCGACAACTTCAGCCGGCCGCGGTTTGGCGTCGTTTCCATCTCTCGTTCCTCCATTGGGCTTCATCATATGCCTCTGTTTTATATAGGCCGGGTTGTTGTCGTTTTTTGGGGTGAAATCACCCCACTCGAATCGCTAAGTAGAAATCTCAGATCTCAAATCTCAAATAACTGAAGAACCTTGGGTTACGACTGTTCTTGCTGGTCTTAAAAATAAACTTATGACTTCCGGTTTTTTGCACTCGTCGGGACGCCCCCCGCCGCGCTTCCCGAGGCCGTGTTGGCTTGATTGGATGAGTTGTCTTGGCCATCGCTGTGTTGATAAACTGATACTCGCAACCTATGAAAGGGAAACTGATGAGCAGAGCCCGTATAGCCTTGCCTAACGCGCGTGTGCGCGCCGATGCGGTTGCCGATTTCTGCCGCAGGCATCACATTCGCAGGCTGGCGGTTTTTGGTTCTGTGCTGCGCGACGATTTTGGCCCTGACAGCGACGTGGACGTGCTGGTGGAATTCGAACCAGGCCATTGCGTCGGACTGATAACGTTTGCCGCCATGCAGAACGAGCTTTCGGACCTGATTGGCCGCAAGGTCGACCTCAATACGCCTGCCGGGTTAAGTCCGTATTTCCGTGACGAGGCGCTCTCAGAAGCGGAGACCCAGTATGTCGCGGCATGACGACACCGTCTACATACGCCATATGCTTGACCACGCGCGAACAGCCGTGGAATTGGCCTCTGCGAGGAACCGGTCCCCATATTTCCCCTCCGCCATCGTGCTATACTGAGAACGGACAATGCCAAAGAGGACCAGGAAGATGAACTTGCCCATCGAGATCGACAGAGAGGTGATTGCGGACTTCTGTCGCAGGCATCATCTCACCAAGCTGGCGCTGTTCGGCTCCGTGTTGACCGACCGCTTCGGGCCGGACAGCGACGTGGACGTGCTGTTTGAATATGATCCGGAGCACGTGCCGAGCCTGTTCGATGTCGCCGGAATGGAAGAGGAACTCAGCGGGATCCTTGGGCGCAAGGCGGACATGCGAACGCCCCGCGATCTCAGCCGCTACTTCCGCGACGAAGTCGTGCGAACCGCGCAAGTCCATTATGCTGCCTGACTCGGACCGAACCCGCATCCACCACATGATCGAGGCCGCATTGCGCTGCCTTGCAGACGAAGTCCTTTCTACAGGGTCGGAAGCCGAGCGACCTCGAAACCGACGCGCAGCTGCGTCTCGCGCTCCTGCGGGCGTTAGAGGTCTTGGGGGAAGCCGCGAGCCGCGTGAGCCAGGAGACGCACGCGGCCTACCCGCAAATACCATGGCAGCGGCTGGTGAGCACGCGCAATCGCCTCATCCACGCCTACTTCGACATCGACCTCGAAATCGTATGGACGACGGCCAAGCACTCGGCGCCCGAACTCGTACCCACGCTCGAGGCCATCCTGGAACCTGAGAACCCGGAATAAACCCCCCCTTCAGGACCGTGTTGGCTTGATTCGATGAGTTGTCTTGCCAATCGCTGTGTTGATAAACTGATACTCGCAACCTATGAAAGGGAAACTGATGAGCAGAGCCCGTATAGCCTTGCCTGACGATGCGGTCGCCGATTTCTGCCGCAGGCATGGCGTTCGCCGGCTGGCGGTTTTTGGTTCTGTGCTACGCGACGATTTTGGCCCTGACAGCGACGTGGACGTGCTGGTGGAATTCGAACCAGGGCATTGCGTGGGACTGATAACGTTTGCCGCCATGCAGAACGAGCTTTCGGACCTGATTGGCCGCAAGGTCGACCTCAATACGCCTGCCG
>JAPLKX010000197.1 GCA_026387845.1 Candidatus Hydrogenedentota bacterium
CACCTGCCCGCCGGACAAAAAGACTCAAACCCGTTTCTCGATCAGGTTTCAGCCAAAGTGATGTAGGGACGCCCCCCGGCAGTTGTGGGGGGTGTCCCACAGTATTTCAGTCTCCGGCTTCCATTGAGCGCCATCGCCTGCCTGCGTGTCCACACACAGCTAAGGCCGCAACAAGAGAGGCTGAAGACCAAATCCAATAAAAGGACACCCCCCACAACTGCCGGGGGGCGTCCCAACAAGTTACAACCTCGCCAGCAGCCGCTCGATGTTCACTTTGTAATCAGCCACGACCGTGTTGCCTTCCACGGTAGTCGAGCCGGTATACGAGCAGCCAAGCCGTTCCGCGTTTTGCTTGACCTGTTCGCTCATCAGGCCCATCTCGATCAGCGCCTGCAACATCCCCACTATCGACGGGTCGGCGGACGGCGCGCATTCAATCAGTACCCGCACCGCCAGTTCGTTGTCCGACACCAGGTCGGCCTGGAGGCGGTAATCCGAAATCGCCGCCAGAAACCCGAGCGACGTCTCGTCCAGCCCCTCAGTGAGGTTGATGTTTTGGACGTCGGCAAGAACGGAGGCGAGCGCAAGCGCGGCGCCGTCGCGGTTGTCCAGCACGCCCTCGAGCAGGTGGCCCCCTTCGATCTGCAGCGGGGCGTCAATCGCGGCGTCCTTCCATTGTTTTTCGATGACGGATCGGATTTCCCTGCCGCAGACGGTCATGCCCTCGAGCAACAACACCCCGCGCCGCTCCTGCCGCATTGGCTCCTTGAACCACGAGTCGAACGGCACCGGGAGCTTCAGGTTTTTCGCGAACTCGCGGATCACCGGCGCCAGCCGCTTGTCGTTGATGAAGACTTTTATGTTCACATCGCCGAGGAACCGGTCCACGTCCACCACCACCGCCGCCTCGTACGGCAGCGCCATCGGCAACGCCCAACCCGGCGCGTTGAACTTCCGCTGGATGAGCGATTTGGCCTGCGGCACGTCGATCACCAGCACGCCGCGCGTCGTCTCGGGCGACACCACGGTCTCGTGCGACACACGCGGCGAACTGAAAAGCACCTTGAACCGGCTATCCATCACAAGCAAAACTCCAACTACCCCGGCCAGCAACACCGCCAGCACTATCAGGATGATCCGTTTCTTAGTCACAAATCGGCCCTCTTACGGTTGCCAAAAAACCAACCACATCTTACCCCATGCACACCCCCCACTAAAAACCACCCGCACTCGGTGCTTGTGGTGCGGGCGTCCCGCCTGCACGGATTGGCATAATACGCCGACGTCGGCAAAGAGGCGGTGGGGTCGAGCTCCTGCTCGACCGCAGCATCCAACGCAATAACCTGAAGTACCGTAAGCCTCTCCACCCCCACCGCCACGGTCGCGCAGGAGCGCGACCCCACCGCACAACCGCAAGCCGGCTTCTCATCCCCAAATCCGAAATCCGCAATCCGCAATCCGCAATGGTTTAAAACGGCCCGCGCAATGCCTTATGCTGTAGGAGTGGAAGAAAGGGAGACGGCCATGTTTCTCCAACCGGGTGACCGGTTCCTGTTGATAGGCGACAGCATCACCGACGCCGGGCGGCGCGAAGATCCGGAAGGCATCGGGTTTGGCTACGTGCGGCTGCTGCGCGACATGCTGTGGGCGCGCCATCCGGCCCTCGACGTCACACTGGCCAACCGCGGAATCGGCGGCGACACCGTCCGGCTCATGTCGTGGCGCTGGCGAAAGGACGTACTGGCCGAGAATCCGACCGTGCTCAGCGTCAGCATCGGCGTCAACGATGTGTGGCGCCAGTTACAGGACCCCGCCAACGAGGAGGAAGTCCTGCTCGACGAGTTCGAAGAGACCTACCGCAAGCTGCTGGACATGGCGGCCGAGGCGCTCCATTGCCGCCTCATCCTGTGCGAGGCCACCGTCATCGACGAGCACCGCACCTCGCCCCACAACCTCATTGTCGATCAGTACAACGGCGTCATCGCAAAACTCGCCAGAGATTTCAACGCACTGCTCGTGCCGATGAACCAGGCGTTCTGGCGCGCCATCGAAGGCAATCCCTCACGCAGGTGGACCGAAGACGGCGTCCACCCGCTCACCAACGGCCACATGCTCATGGCAATCACCATGTATGAGGCCCTCGGAGGCTGCGAAAAATGAAGCCGCTCCTCGCCATCACGATGGGCGACACCAACGGCGTCGGCCCTGAGATTCTCGTCAAAGCCCTCGCCCATCCCGGGCCATGGGAAGTCTGCCACCCGTTTGTCGTGGGCAGCGCGCCCGTGTTTGAAGAAGTGCGCCGCTGGGTGCCCAACTGCCCGCAGGCCCGCCGCTGCCACAGCATCGCCGAGGCCCGAATGGGCGGCACGTTCACGCCCATTATGGAAGGCGGCCTCGATGCGCCCGTCTACGACCCGGGCCAACTCGATCCCGCCGCCGGCAAATGCGCGGTCGAATGGGTCAAGCTGGCCGTCAAGCTGGCTCTCGAAAAACAGATCGACGGCCTCGTCACGTGTCCGATCAACAAGGAGGGCGTCCACAAGGCCGGGTACACGTTCGCCG
This sequence comes from Candidatus Hydrogenedentota bacterium, assembly GCA_026387845.1. Taxonomy (GTDB): domain Bacteria; phylum Hydrogenedentota; class Hydrogenedentia; order Hydrogenedentales; family SLHB01; genus JAPLKX01. The sequence goes on from JAPLKX010000197.1 coordinate 2,563, forward strand.
GCCATACCGATCTCATCGCGGACATGTGCGGCACGCCCGATTACCGGATGTGCCTGTTTGCGGGGGCCATGCGCGTTGTCCACAACTCCGCCCACGTCTCGTTGCGCGAGGCCATCGAACTCGTCCAGACCGACCGCGTCGCCGCCTCGATCCGAATCGGCCACGATGGGTTGCTCCGCCTCAGGACGCCCCGCAAGCGTATCGGCGTCGCCGCCCTCAATCCCCACGCCGGTGAAGCGGGCGCGTTCGGAACCGAAGACGCGGAAATCATCGCGCCCGCGGTCGCCCTGTGCCAGCAACAAGGCATCGCCTGTTCCGGCCCCTACCCCGCCGATACGATCTTCCGCCGGATGCAGCAGGGCGAGTTCGACCTCGTCGTCGCCATGTACCACGACCAGGGCCACGCCCCCATGAAGCTCATCGCCATGGACGAAGGCGTCAACGTCACGCTCGGCATTCCCATCATCAGGACCTCCGTCGATCACGGCACCGCCTACGACATCGCCGGCACCGGCGCCGCCCATGAACAAAGCCTCCTCGCCGCAATCAGCCTCGCCGCAGAAATGGCCGCAACTGCCGGAGCCGAAGCGTGAAAAAAGCCGGGTTATTTCTCACGATCCTCGCGCTGATTTCGATCTCCGCGCGCGCCCAAACGTTCACAGAGCATTCCAAAACTTACCAAGTCGGCCCAAATCCCAACGCCATCGCCGCAGCCGATCTCAACGACGACGGAATCCCCGATCTCGTTACCGCTAATACGGGCGAACTCAACGATCCCCGCCAGGAACGCCCTGCAAATGACGAGTTGTCGCTGCTGCTTTCGTCCGCACCGCTTGAATACGTCGTCCAGCCGCCGCTTAAAACCGATTTCGGCCCATACGCGCTCGCGGTCGCCAACGTCGACGGCAAACAAGCCCCCGACATCGTCGCGGCCAGTTTTCTCGCCACGTACAACCGTGACATCACCCTGTTCCGCAGCATGGGCGGCGGTTTGTTTGAACCCACCAGTTTCACTGTCCCCGACGACACCCTGCCGTACAACCGCATGCTCGACGGCGACAACGAGCCCGTTTTCACCAAACCCGGAATCACCTCGATCATCCTGCCCGACATCAACAAGGACGGGTTCCGCGACATCATCGCCACCGCCTGGTCGAGCGACGCCCTCATCTACATCCCCGGCGAGGACGCCACATGGTTCGGCAAGCCGCAGTTCACGCTGGCCGCGTCCGGCCCGCGCGACGTAGCTGCCGCCGATTTCGACAACGACAAAAACCTCGACCTCGCCGTCGCACTCTACACGTCCGGCGAAGTCGGGTTGTGGAAAGGTAACGGCGAAGGCGTATTTGAGCCCATCACCAGGTTCAGCAGCCGCGGAAAACTCCCCACAACCATCCGGCTCGCCGACCTCAACGGCGACGACAAGATCGACATCATCGTGTCGCACTGCCATACTGACGACTCGATTGTGATCTTCTACGGCGACGGCGGGTTCTCATTCAGCGTGTCGCAGGAAATCCTCCTGGGCGAACAACGCAACGTTCTCGAGCACGAGATTCGCGACCTGGTTGTGCAGGACCTCAACGCCGACGGACACACCGATATCGCCGCCGCATGCTACGGCTCAAAAAAAGTCATTCTCCTCATCAACTCCTCCTCCGGATCGTCTGTTCCCCAAACGTTCAGCCGCGAAACCTATCCTTTCGACAGCGGCCGCCCCCGCACTCTGTGCGCCGCTGATTTTAACAAGGACGGCGCAATCGACATCGCCGCCGCACTCTGGGATGCCAACGCCGTCGCCCTACTCCTCGGCACCCCCAAAAAGCCCGAAGAGCCCAAACCCGCTGCCAAAACGGCCACGCCA
>JAPLKX010000349.1 GCA_026387845.1 Candidatus Hydrogenedentota bacterium
GTTCTGCAACGCCCCCGTCCGGCGCCGCGTTATCCACTCCCCACAAGAAAACTACGCCGAAACCCTGCGTGGCTTCAACCCTACCGTAGGCGCGGTCGTCTCGCCCGCGCCGTCCAGACCACTGGCTATGATCAGCCATCAAGGCGGCGGTGAACCACTCAGTGGAACGACGGAAGCTTCTTGCGACCAGCTTGCTTGTGGTTTAGATACAGGTCAGCCCTTTGACGGCGCGGGCGAGACGACCGCGCCTACTGACTTGAAGCCGGCCCCTAAATTCTGGTCAAATGTGCCTTTCAGCAAACTCAGCGCACAAAGGAGCACCGAAATGAGTCAACCGGTCAGCATCATGCCTTGCCTGGACATGCAAAACGGGCGCGTCGTCAAGGGCGTTCACTTCGTCGATATCCGCGACGCGGGCGACCCCGTACAGTGTGCCCGCGCATATTGCGAAGCCGGCGCCTACGAACTCGCTCTGCTCGACATCACCGCCACCATCGAGGGACGGCGCACCATGCTCGATGTGGTCGCGCGCGTCGCCAAAGCCGCCACGGTCCCGTTTACAGTCGGCGGCGGCATCGGCGATGTGCCCTCGGCAGCCGCCGTGCTTGAAGCCGGCGCAGACAAAGTTTCCGTGAGCAGCGCCGGGTTCCGCAAGCCGCACGTCATCCAGGAAATGGTCAAAGAGTTCGGGTCCGACAGAGTCACTATCGCCATCGACGTGGACCGCAATCCGGCCTTGCCGTCCGGCTACGAAGTCTACATCGACGGCGGCAGAACCCCCACCGGCGCCGATGCCGTCGAATGGGCAAAGAAAGTGGACGCGTTCGGCGTCGGCTGCATCCTGCCCACGAGCAAAGCCGGCGACGGCGCAAAAACCGGCTACGACCTGCCCGTAATCCGCGCCATGGCAAAGGTCGTCAAGGCGCCCGTCGTCGCATCAGGCGGCGCAGGCGAACTCTCCCACTTCTACGACGCCGTCGAAGCCGGCGCAACCATCCTCCTTGCCGCGTCCGTGTTCCACTTCCACATCATCGATATACCCGAACTCAAAGCCTACCTGAAAGGCCGCGGCGTCACACTGAAAAATCCCTAGCGAAAAACGGGGACTGCCACCCTTTTTCGGCAGTTTGAAAAAGGGTGGCTGTACCCGCTTTTCGCGGCCCTCTCTCCGTGCCCAATTTTCATCGTTTACGGGGGGCAAGGTCTCATGACCAACTGTCCCCGCTTTTCGCGCGCAAGAATAAGTTGACATGACTCACTATACTAGCAGACGTTTCGGAGCATCAGAAACTATGCGCGCTCTCTTGCTGGCAACCACCCTGTGGCTCGCCATTTCCAGCGTCACTATCGCTTGCGCTGCAGACTGGCCTCAGTTTCGCGGGCCCAACCGCGACGCAAAATCCACGGAGACGGGCCTGCTCAAAAAATGGCCGGAGCAGGGCCTCACCCCGCTCTGGACCGTCGACGGCCTGGGCAACGGCTACTCGTCCGTATCCGTAGCCAACGGCATGATCTTCACCACCGGCATGGTGGGCGACAAAAACGAAGGCATCATCTCGGCTATCGATCTCGCCGGCAAAATAAAGTGGCAGACCAACTACGGCCCCGACTGGAGCGAGATGCATCCCGGCAGCCGGAGCACGCCCACCGTTGACGGCAACCGTCTCTACGAACTCACCGGCGTAGGGCGGCTCATCTGTCTCGACGCGAACACGGGCGAGATCCTGTGGTCGCAAGACCTTCCCAAGGAATTCTCCGGCGAGGCGCCCATGTGCGGGTTCGCTGAGGCGCCTCTCATCTACAAAGACATGGTGATATGTACGCCGGGTGGAAAGGATGCCGCGCTCGCAGGTTTGGACAGGATTACCGGAAAGACGGTCTGGACCAGCTCTGGATTCAGCGACCAGTCCGCGTATTGCTCGCCGATCCTCATTGAACGGGGAGGCATCCGCCTCGTCGTCACAATCACCGCCCGAAACGTTGCGGGTCTCGATGCGGATACCGGCAAACTGATCTGGGCACACCCGTTCGATACCGACGCAAAAGACCCCAACCATTCCGTCGCGCCCGTATACGACGACGGCCGACTCTACGTCACCAGCGGGCACCGCGACGGCGGCCAGATGCTCGAAATCTCCCCCGACGGCCGCACCGTAGCGCCTCGCTGGTCCGACAAGGTGTTGAACACGCTCCACGGCGGCCTTGTGCTCGTCGATGGATACGTCTATGGCTCGAACTCGAAAGACAAATGGGTCTGCCTCGATCTCAAGACTGGCCAGGTGATGTACCAAACCCGCGGAGTCGGAATGGGATCGGTCGCCTATGCCGACGGCATGCTCTATTGCTACGGCGAAAAAGGCACCCTCGGCCTCGTCCGCGCCACGTCCCAATCCTACGACCTCATCAGCAGCTTCAAAGTAACGCAGGGAGACGGCCCCTATTGGGCGCACCCCGTCATTTCCGGCGGCCGCCTCTACATCCGACACGGCGACTTCCTAATGGCCTACGAGGTCGCGGCACGATAGCTCCTCGCGCGCATATCGGGCTCCCACGCATTACCCCCTTTACAAACGACCTCCTTGCGAGTAAAATCCGAGACGCATACAGGGCGCTTACTGTTAAAACCGTCAAAGGAGACACGCCATGTCCCGCATAATGAAGTGCTTTGCTTGGCTGTCCATTCTAATTGTTGCGACAGCCATGGCGACGGCCGATACGCCGGTCAGGATCGCAACCTACAACATGCAGTACTTGAATTCTGACGTCGGCAATACAAATAAATACGGCGACCGCCTTCAGAAACTCAAGGAGGTGGTTGATCTGCTCGAGGCCGATATTATTGCGCTCCAGGAAATCGATGATCGAGCTTCGTTGGAACTCGTTTTTAAGCCGGCCCAGTGGCACTTAATCATCGATGATGACAGCGGAGACAAGCAGGATGTCGCCCTCGCCGTTCGCACAGCGTGGAGCGTGCCCGATTTCTCCACCTCGGAACACGCCGAGGACAAGGATTTCCTGTTTCCGTCGTCGGCTGACAATACATTCTTTCCCAATCGGCGCGACGTACTTGTGGTGAAGGTCCAAGCGCCGCAAGACAAGGCCGAGCTGCAAATCCTCGTCGTCCACGAGAAAGCCCGATCTGGCGGGCGGGAAACAACCGAATACAAGCGGGTCGGCGCCGCCAGAAAACTCGTGGAAACAATTGAAGCAAGATTTGCCGAAACCCCATTTGTCTTATTGGGCGATTTTAATGACAACCCCGACGACACGTCCCTCAATATCCTCGAGACCGGGCTGCCAAACGCACCCGGCGGCCCCGAGGAAATCGACGGGCCGTTCCTGCTCAACTTGACCGAACCGTTATGTGCACAGGGCCACGTCAGCTACGGGCTCAAATCAAACGACATCGAGGGAGATCGCGTGATTACCATTGATCCCGCGAGCAGAGACCGCAACAATGCTACCCGCGGGACCGATGATGATAACGCCGGCGCTATCCTGTTCGATCAACTCTTGATCCCCGCCTGGATGCGATCCATGTACGTGGCGGATTCCGCCCGCGTGTTCGATGGCCCTGCCGCTGTTCGCGGCAACGATCAGAACCGCGCGTCCGATCACGTGCCCGTGTACGCTGATTTTGTGCTCGTCGCTCCCGAAGACGTTACCCCCGCCGCGCCTGCCGGCACACTCCGAATCTCTGCACTCATGCCCAATCCTGACGGCGCCGACGACGGCCAAGAGCAGGTCACCCTGAAAAACTCGAGCAGCCAGACCATTGATCTCGCCGGGTGGACCGTCAAAGACAAGGCGGGAAATACGTTCAATTTGGCCGGCGTAATCCAGCCGGGCGCCGACATGACAATCATCATGGCCCGGCCCGCCTTCTTAAACAACACCGGCGACGACGTCTGGCTCGTCGATCCCAGCGGAAACACCGTCTCCCCCGTCCACTACACCGGCGTCCAGGTCCAGTCGGGAGCTTGGATCCAATTCAACTGACCCCGGCCCCCACCCCCGGCTTCGCTACCCGAAGAACTGCCGGTCCAGCGACCGGTATTGCACGGCTTCGCTGACGTGTTTGTCGGCGATGGCATCGGCCGCCTCGAGATCCGCCAGCGTCCGCGCGATCCGCAGCACCTTGTCGTACGCCCGCGCGCTGAACCCCATCTTCGAGATGGCGTGTTCGAGCAAGGCTTTGGTGCTGTCGCCGAGCGTGCAATATTTGCGGATGGCCTTGGTATCCAGGTGGGCGTTGCACGCGAACGTCCCGCTGTACCGCGCCCGCTGCCGGTTTCGCGCGTCCTGAACCTGTTGTCGCACCTCGAGGCTCGACGGGCCGCTGGGCCGGTCGTCGGCCAGTTCGTCAAACGACAGTGACGGCACGTCCACGTGAATGTCAATCCGGTCGAGCAGCGGGCCGGACAGCCGGCTCATGTACCGCGTCACCTCGCCCGGCGAGCACCGGCACTCCCTGCGCGGGTCGGTCCGGCACCCGCACGGGCACGGGTTCATCGCAACCACCAGCATGAACCGGCTCGGGTACGTCACCGAATACATCGCCCTGCGGATATGCACCAACCCCTCCTCGAGCGGCTGGCGCAACACCTCGATCGCGCTCCGGTTGAACTCGGGCACCTCATCGAGAAACAGCACCCCGTTGTGCGCAAGGCTCACCTCGCCCGGACGCGGCTGCTGCCCCGTGCCCCCGCCGCAAATCGACACCGTCGACGCCGTGTGGTGCGGCGAACGGAACGGCCGCTGAACTATCAGCGCCTGCCGCGCGTTCGTCATCTGCGCCACGCTGAATATGCGCGTCGTCTCCAGCGCCTCCTCGAACGTCATGTCCGGCAGGATGCCCGGCAGCCGCGCCGCCAGCATCGTTTTGCCCGTGCCCGGCGGGCCGATCATCAGCAGGTT
>JAPLKX010000213.1 GCA_026387845.1 Candidatus Hydrogenedentota bacterium
GCGAAACGTGGCGACCGGGGAGACGGCGTCGTCGCGGGTGGCGCTGGCTGTGCCGGAACTGCCGCTGCCGAATCCGCCGGCGGAGGTACACGTAACCAGCCGGGCGAACCGGATTGTTGTCGGCTGGGACAGCGATGAGCCGACCGCGGCACAATATTATATACTTAAGTACAACCGTAAGCACGAGGTGATTGAAGAGACGTTTATCGACGCGGATTACGGCCACTACCTCCAGATTTCCGACCAGGTCGAGCCGGGCCAGCCGTACACGTACACGATTGCGGCAGTGGCCGCGGACGGGCGGATCGGGCCGCCCTCCAAAAAAGTGGGCATTATCTCGTCAACGGAACCGCTGGCGCCCGTGCTTCACCTTTCGTTTAAGGACGAGCAGTTTTTGGCGGGCCTGGCGCAGTTGACCGAACACGGGATTGCACTGGGCGGCCGGGGCTGGGCGGAATTGCCGCCTCAACCGGAGTGGGACCCGGGGCATGCGTTGACGTTGAGCGTGTGGGTGAAACTCGATGACCTGGCGGGGATGCCCGTGCTGGTGTGCAAAGGGTCGTGGCAAAAGGCGGGCTATTTCCTCCAGGTACTCAACGGCAAGGTCAGGTTTTATCTTGCAGGCGTGGACACGCTGGATGCGGGCGAGTTGAAAGCGGGCGAGTGGCAGCACATTGTCGCCACGTTCGGGTTCAACGAGATGCGCGTCTACATTAACGGGAAGCTGGCGGACCGCAAGCACGTTGTGGGCCGGCCGCGAAGCAGCAGCGAACCGCTCCTGATCGGCCGGTACGGCGCGAACGACGACACCTATTTTGTGCGCGGCCAGATGGACGACGTGAGGATCTACGACGTGCCGCTGACGCCGACCGAGGTCACGGCCCTATACGAAGAGACCCGCGCCCACGGATGAGCCGATTGTCGATTGCGGATTGAGGGAGCCGCAGGCGGGCAGGTTGTAAGGCAGGCGTTTGACGTTCGACCTGTTTATGGACTATATTTAGTCATGGCTATGCCGCAGGAGTTAGACGATGAAAATGTCCAAGCAGATCAAGCCAATCAGTTACCTGAAGGCCCATGCTGCCGAGATCGTGCGCAATCTGGGTGAGCAGCGGGAACCGCTAATCATCACCCAAAACGGCGAGGCCAAGGTGGTCATACAAGACATCGAAAGCTACGAGCAAGGCCAGGAAACCATGGCGCTCCTAAAAATCCTGGCACTCGGCAACCGGCAGATCGAGGAGGGCAAGGTCGCGTCTGCGGCCGACGTCGTTAAGCATCTGCGCAAGCGAGCGGGCAACCACTGATGTCCCTGCCGGTTTTCTTGACCAATGGCGCTGCGCGCGACTTGGAAGAGATTTATGATTATGTTGCCCAGAATGATGCGCCCGGCAAAGCCGATCGGCTTGTTGATCAACTAGAAAAAGTTCTCACCACCTTGTCAGTGTCGCCTCGTCGGGGCGCATACCCGAAGGAACTGCTTGCGCTTGGAATCCGCGAGTATCGGGAGGTCTTCTTCAAACCTTACCGGATCATCTACAGGGTTATCGACAATGCAGTTTACATTCTGCTGATTGTGGATGGGCGCCGTGACATGCAGGCGCTGTTGCAGCGGCGGCTCCTGGAGATGTGAATCTTGTCAGGGGACGGGTTCTGGGTTGGCGAAGTCTTCGGGCATGGTGTAGGGGAGGCGGTTGACGTTTCCGTCTTTGTCGGCGAAATACAGGCGGGATGGGCTGGGTTTTCGGCCGTGGCCGTCGGCCCAGTAGGCGTAGAACCCGGGGTTTGCGTTGAGGGGTCTTCGGACGTAGGTGTGGTTGAACTCGCTTCCATGGGTTAACTGCTTCGTCATCTCCCAGGTCTTTCCTTCGTCGTTGCTGATCCACACGCCGATCTCGCCGCCGGGGTTCCATGGTTGCGGGCCGGGGATGGCGGGTCCGATCACGCGCCAGATGCCGTCGGGCTCGATGTAGATGGAGCCCACGTCGTAGTTGTTGTCGCAGTCGGTGACTTTATTGAACTGCCAGGCGGCGCCGGTCCAATGTGCGACGCGCCACTCGCGGGGGCCGTTGTCGGGGCCGGGGTTCCAGCCTTTGGAGGTGACGTAGAAGATGATGGGGTTGCCGTCTTTGTCGTAGTTGAGGTCGTTGATGTAGACCTTGAGCCCTTCGGCTTCGTAGTCGCGGACGAGCGCGGGGTTTTTGATGTCTTTGAGCGGCGTCCGGATGGTTTGGCCGGCGACGTTTTTCCATGTAGCGCCCAGGTCGTCGGTCTGGACGTAATAGAGGTTGGTGCGGTAGTTGAGGCCGAGTTTTTCGGGGTGGTAATTAAACGTGGAGCCGACGCGGTCGCCAAAGGGCCATGTGTTCTGGTAGTGGCCTTCGGCGATGTAGGCGAGGCAGTGGCCTTCCGACCACGTGATGCCGTCGGGGCTGGTCATCCAGTAGCAGGCTCGACCGGGCTGGTAGCGCGTGTGCATGAACAGGAACCCGCGGCCGGGGATGTACCATGGCTGCGGATACGAGAAATTGCTTTTGAACACCATGTCGAAATCGTCGATATCGTAGGGCTTTTTGCTCTTGAAAATGTACGACGGGCGCGAGGTGCCGTGGGAACTGGCGAAAACCCAGACGTGGCCGGCGTCGTCGAGCGCGATGACGGGGTTGTCGTGGGCGTCTGTGGTTTTTTTGTCCATGAGAATGGTTGGCCGGGGGACTTTTCCGGTGGCGTGATCGTAGTAGCTGACCATTTCGAGCAGGGTATCGTTGGCGGGGGTGGTGCCGCCGTAGACGAAGAAAGTTTTGTTGGCTTCTGGTGCATATACGGCCATGGGGATGTGGTTGGCGCAGTAGGTGCCGAGCCCGCCGCTGTATTTGTAGACGTACTCGTCGTTGGTGGGCTGGTTGAAATACCAGATGCCGCGGTAGCCGCCGGCTTTTTCAAAGTTTGCTGCGGAAGCCGCTTGGACCGTCAAGGCGATAAGCAAAACAGCGACAGGCAAGTGCATTATGGGCTCTTTTGGCTTTTTGCCTACGATAGCAGGGGATAGGCGCCGGTGTCTACCGAGTCAAACCAGACCTGGCGGTGCGTAGGCGCGGTCGTCCCGCCCGCGCCGTCAAAGGGCTGAGCGGCCTTCCATACCACAAACGGCTTGATCGCAAGAAGCTTTTCATCATTCTGCTGGGCGGTTGGCCCCGCCTTGATCTCTGATAGCAGCCGGCAGTCTGGACGGCGCGGGCGAGACGACCGCGCCTACATTCGCGGGACGTGCTTAATGGCTTACCGGCGTTTCGAGGGAGATGATTTCGGGGCGGACCGTACCGGCGGCGATTTGGAGTCGGGCGACGGTGATGGGGTTTGCGAACCGGCGGGGTCCTGCGCTTCCGGGGTTGACGTAGAGTACGCCGTCGCGGTAGTGGGTTTCGGGTTTGTGGCTGTGGCCGAAAACGACGGCGGCAAACCCCGCCGCGTAGGGATCGACGGGGAGGTCTTCGAGGTCGTGCAGGAGGTAGATGAGCACGCCGCCGACCTCGACGATCTCGGTGTCGGAAAGTTGGTCGGCCCACCGTCCCTGGTCAACGTTGCCGCGGACGGCGGTGACGGGCGCGATAGTTTGAAGCTCAGCCAGAACCAGCGGGGAGCCGACGTCGCCTGCGTGAAGAATTCGGGTGACTCCGCGGAACGCAGTGATGACTTGCGGCCGGAGGACGGTGTGGGTATCGGCGATAAGGCCGACATCTATGGCATCTGCAACCATTCTGGCAAGAATATTCCTGTTTAGAATACACCTTAGTGCAGGAACCTATTCCGTCGACCGGTGTCGATCTACGTTACCTTGTTGCATTGCATTATGCTAAGGTTACATGCACTGTTCATAATCCGGAAATGCCGGCGAAAAGTTCCCGGAGGAGGAAAAGAAAAGATGTCTTTAGTCCAGATTGATGAAACGAAGTGCGCGCGCGACGGGCTCTGCGCCCGCGATTGCCCGATGGGCCTTCTGGAAATGGCGCCGGGCGGGCCGCCGCGGGAGATCCCGGAAGCGGAATCGACGTGCCTGGCGTGCGGTCATTGCGCGGCCATCTGCCCGACGGGCGCGTTGTCGTTAAAGGGCGCAGACCCGGAGCAGATGCCGGATGGCGTGCGGCCGCGGCTGGCACCCGAGGAGGTTGAACAGTTGCTGCGGACGCGGCGGTCGGTGCGCGTCTACAAAAAGGAACCCGTGCCGCGTGACGTTTTGCGGCGGGTGATCGAGTCCGCGAGGTGGGCGCCGACCGCGACGAACCGCCAGGGCGTGAACTGGCTGGTAGTCGAGGATGCGGAGAAGGTGCATCGGCTTGCGGGGATGGTGGTGGAAGGATTGCGCACAATTCCATATTTCACGCGTGCGGTGCAGGCGTGGGAAGAGGGGCAGGACATGATCCTGCGCGGCGCGCCGCACGTGCTGGTCGCCCACGCAGCGACCGACGGTTTCGATCCGGCGATCGATTCGGCCATCGGCATGACGTATATCGAACTGGCGGCGCATGCGCATGGTCTAGGGACGTGCTGGGCGGGCGTGCTGATGGCGGCGGCGCGGCTGAAACGGGAAATTCCAAAGTTCCTCGAAATCCCAGAGAAACATAAGATCTGCGCCGCCATGATGATTGGGTACCCGGAGCACGAGTACAAACGCATCCCGGCGCGCAACGAGCTGAATGTGCGGTTGCTGTAGCGAGGCAACCGGTCTGGCCTTTTCGCACATTATAGTCATTGCAAACAAAAGGCCTTGCCTGCATAATGGTAGCTGTTTCAATGAGTTAATGATGAATGATCTGTAGGTTATAGGCTTTAGACTGTAGGCTCAAGAGAACGGCTAAAGCCTCGTAAAAGTCACGCTAAAGCGCGCTATTCAATTAGAGTAAGCCAAGTACCACCCCGTCTAAAGACGGGTGCAAAGAGGAGCCCGCTGAAGCAGGCTAAGATGCAGCGTAGAAACTCCGAGACGATCATAGGATCAGGGCTGCAGGAGCGAAAATGAAAGGGCAGTTGTCCCAATTGTCTCAATGGTCCCAAAGGTCGCATTGAGATCCCTTCAAGAATATGTTCGATAATGGGTTTGGTGAAAGGAAACTGAGATGGTTTACAGGGTGGTGATCGGGTTGGTGGTGGTGGGTGTGTTGGCATTGGCTGGCGCACAAGTTTGGGCGCAGGACGCGCCGTCTGTGGCGCCGCCCGCACCGGCGGCAACGCCACCGGTCCCGGCAACACCGCCACCCGCGCCTGCAGCGACGGCGCCCGCGCCCGCGCCGGCGCCTGTTCCGGCGGAATCAGCGGAACCGACAGGGGCGGCGGTGGCGGATGAGGTGGTGGGCGAGAAGGCTCCAAGTCAGGTGACGTTGCTGCTGATGGTTTGGTGGGGCGGGTGGATTTTGTGGATCACCATGGCACTTGGCTTTATCGCGCTGGTGATGGCGATCTATTTTGCGCTGACGGTAACGCCAACGCGCGAGGTGCCGGCGAATTTTGCGCGGCGTGTGTTGACGCAAATCAAGGCGGGCGACCTCCGCGGGGCGTATCAGCTTTGCGAAGGTCGGGAGGAGTTGCTCGCGAAGGTGGTGCGGGCGGGGCTGAAGGCGTCGGGGCATGACCGGTACGTGATCCAGGAGGCGATGGAAAGCGAGGGCGAACGCGGCGTCACGGCGTTGTGGCAGAAGATCTCGTATCTGAACAATATCGGCACGACCGCGCCGCTGCTGGGCCTCCTGGGGACGGTTTGGGGCATGGTTCTGGCGTTCAGCAACATCGCGGCGGACGATGCGCAGGTGCGCGGGATGGTGGTGGCGGAAAACGTGTCGAAAGCGTTGATCACGACGGTGGGCGGGCTGGTCGTGGCGATACCGTGCATGGTGGTTTATTACTTCCTCCGGGGGCGTGTGATAAGAATTGTGGCGGAAGTCGAGGCGCAGGCAAGCGAGGTGGTCGAGTTGCTGACGCGGGGGCGCGAATCATGAAATTCGGGCGCAAACTCCAGGAAGAAGCCGAGACCATCATGTTGGCCCCGCTGATTGACATCGTGTTTTTGACGCTGGTGTTTTTCCTGACGGTCTCGGCGTACACCTCGATGGAAAGCGAGATCGACATCACGCTGCCGACGGCAAGTTCGGCCGTGCCGATCGAGCGGACGCAGGGGGAGATATATATCAATGTGCGCGACGACGGCCGGATCGTGCTGAACAACCGGGAGATGAGCATCCCCGAGTTGCAGGACGTGCTGGACCGGGTCGCGGAACTGTTTCCAGGCGGTTCGGTGATTATCCGGGGCGACCGGAACGCGGCGCTTGGCCAGGCGATCGCGGTACTGGATTGCTGCAAGAACGCGGACATCGCGAACGTGTCGTTTTCGGCGTTGACGGAGGAGCCGAAGGAGGCGCGCGCGCAATGAGGCAGTCAGCGGCGGCGAGCGCGGCGCTGGTTTTGATTGCATTGGCCGCTACTGTGGCCGCGGCTGCGGCGGAACCCGCGGGCCAGGCGGAGTTCGATTTTGCCAACGGCCTTTTCCAACGGGGCTTCTACAAGGAAGCGGCGGCGGAGTATCAGTCGTACCTGGAGAAATATCCGGATGGCGAGCAGGTGAGTTCGGCGCTGTACCGGTTGGGCGAGGCGGCGTACGCGGCGCACGATTACGAGGCGGCGTTGAAGGCGTTCGACCAGTTGTTGGCCAGAAAACCGGAAGGGGACATTCTCGAGCGGGCGACGTTGAGCCGGGCGGAAGTGCTGTACTTTTTGAAACGGCCGGCGGACTCTGCGATGGCGCTCGAATCGCTTTCTGGGGAGGGCAGCAGCGGGGAGACACGTGCGCGCGCCCTATATTATCTGGGCAAAGTGAACGCCGAGAGCAACAACGTTGACGCCGCGGAGGCCAATTTCAAGAAGCTGATCGAGGCGCTGCCCGACAGCCCGTTTGTGCCCTACGCCAGATACCAACTGGCCCTGGTGTACCTGGCGAAAGGCAACCACGAAGAGGCGGCGACCACGCTGTCGACGGTGGCCCAATCGGGCGCGGACGAATCGCTGCGGGCGGAAGCGCGGTTCCGTGCGGCGGAGGCGTTTGATCAGATTGGCTGGTTCGACGCAGCGGTGCAGGCATACGACCAACTCAAGAAAGATTTCCCCAATTCAGCGTATGCGGAGCGGGCGGAGTACGGCCACATCTGGGCGCTGTATCACGCGGGGAAGTTTGCGGAGTCGGCGGCCGCGGCGCAGGAGTTTTTGAAACGGAAAGCGGACTCGCCGCAGGCGCCCGGGATGAAATACCTTCTGGGCAACTGCCTGCAACAACAGAAGCGGTACGACGAGGCGATGGCCGTGTACAGGCAAATCCGCACCGACCACCCGAAGTCGGAATTCGCGGCGCGGGCGCAGTACAAGATCGCGTGGTGCTTGAATCTGGCGGGCAAACTCGAGGAGGCGAAGGCGGAAATCTCGTCGTTTCTGCAGGCGCCGGACCCGAAAATGGTGGGCGACGCGGCGTTTTTGCTGGGAACCATCATGGTATCGCTGGGCGATTACGAGAACGCCTACGAGGAGTTCCGGCTGGTTTCGGAGAAATACGCGGACAGCGATTTTGGCGCGGAGGCGTTGTTCAAAGGCGGCGAATGCCTGGCGCATCTCGGCCGGACCGACGAGGCCGCGAAGATTTTCGAGCAGTTTGCGGCGAAATATCCGTCGCACGAACTGACGGAACAGGCGATGTTGCGTGCGGGCGACGCCCAGTTCAGTTCGTCGGCGTTCGCGGACGCGGTCGGCAAGTACAAGAAGATCCTCGAGGGGGCGCGGGACCCGACCATCGAGCAGGACACGCTGTACCGGCTGGCGATCACGTATCACAACATGAAAGACTACGAGTCGAGCGCGGCCACGTTCAAAACGCTGATCGAAAAGTACCCGCAGACGCCGCGCGCGGCGGAAGCCCACCTGCGTATCGGCGACCATTATGTGCGCGACACGAAGGACCCGGTCAAGGCGATCGAATCGTACACGGCGGCATTGAACATTGATCCGCAGGAGTCCGCCGGGGGCGGGGCCACGGCGGGGCGGGCGGTGAAAGGGCTGGCGCTGGCCCGTTATGAGACCAAGGATTTTGATGCGGCCTGCGAGATGTTTCTGAAGCTGATGAAAGAGTACCCGTCGGTGGTGCTGAGTGAAGAGACGTACGCGTGGGTGGGCCAGCGGCTGTACGATCAGCAGAAGTGGGATCAGGCGGCCCAGGCGTTCGAGTCGTTGCTCAAGGCGCGGC
>JAPLKX010000103.1 GCA_026387845.1 Candidatus Hydrogenedentota bacterium
GCCCGCCGGTTCAGGTTCCAGAACCTTGTCCTGCTTCTAATCTGTCCCATGATTTTTGATCCTCATCATGTTGTCTCTAGACAATTCTACGATATTCAAAGCCTTTAGCACAAGTAATACAAATGCCCGCAGAAAACATCAATCTTACTGTCTCATCGAAATATTGCTTCAAGCTTCTTGTGAACTCCTAGGAAGCTACCCTGCATATCTTGCAGGGTGCGACGGTCGTCAACGGCAGTCTTGAGGATACTTGCGATTTCACCCTTTGCAGACTCGACCGTAGGTTCATTGCATATCTCGGCAACGTCCAGCGCGGACCCGACAAAAGAGCAGTAAGTTTCATAATCTTTGTTGACTTCACTTGCATCAAAAATCAATTCACCCGACTCTGCTATGAACGTCTGCCTCGGATTTGGCTTCTCGACGTGAATTCTTATGGCGTACAAGTATTCTCGTTTGCTGTTTGCGTCACCTTGAGTATATACGAGCGCCAGGTCTTGCTTACTCCATTTCTTTGCCAAGCTGTTCAAATTGCCCCCTTTCGAAGTGCACATGGCTGGAGTTAATATACGGACCTTAAATCCCAACCCACAGTTTACTAACAAAACGGCGAGAACCTGAGATTTTTTCAGGTCGTTGTAGTCTCCCGCCAAGGATTCAAAAGGATCTGTATGGGCATCCAGTTCAACGCTAGCGCGTACCTTTTCCCCATCAAAAGCAGAGAACAGTGAACGAACGGCACCGTCAGGGAATAAGAAAAGCCTCTCGACGACTCGTTCTGGACCTTGACACTGACCACATATTCGCTGTTGGACCTTCCACTGGGCTTCCAAATAATTCAACCCCACATGACCAAACCACCACGGAATATAATCAAGCAGAGTAGCAGCTCGAATATTTATACCGTGGCTCGCTTGTATTACGTTCTTGACAAGAATCTGATAGACAACGTCGGCATCCGTTAGACCTACTGTTGGACCAACATCAAGAAGCCATTTCCCCTTGTGAAGATTCTCGACCTGCTTTGCAAAGATGCTGAGTCGCTCGTCGAGAAGCCTGGACCGATCGACGCTCCATCCGTTGACACCGACTCGGCAACGCTCTGAGGCACTCAGCAATCGTGCGATAATTGGGTATGCTGATGCCATGTCGAATTTACAGGCCGGAATCTTGTGGAGGCACGTATCGACCTTATCATAGATTTTCTTGTCCCTGTGGTAGCTAGCTATGTTACTGTCAGTCACTCCAGCCGACAACTCTACCTTACAGTCATTTAAGCCAAGTGAGAAATCCGCCCTGGTTAGAGCATTGGGTGCATTCTCCATCCATTTCCATGTCATCAGATAACCGACTCCTGAAAACATTAATGATGCAACAAGACTTGCGACTGCTCCTATCATCAAATTTATCTTCCATTCCGGCGCAGTTTGCCATAGGAGAGGCAGAATAAACCACGCTATTAAAGCACAAACTATGAGGGTTATAGCTATCGGGGCAAAAAAGCGCCACACCCTATTCCAGACAAATCTATTTCCTTCTTTGTATAATTCTTTGATGCTATCTGCAAGTGCATTATTACCTTTGGTTTCATAGTATGTAGCCAGCGTATCCCTCTCGCTCTTGGTCAACACACCGCGATAGACCATTTGGGATGGCAGGACTTCAAAACGAAATCTGGTGGAAAACTCGGGGGGAACGTCCACCGATTCCGAGACCCCTGTGCAGGACATTATGGGCAAGATCGTTTCCCTCCTCTCGAACTGACATCCCTGATTGAAATTAATAACCTATTCCTTTACTTCGTACCACCTGAAATCCCGCAGAAGCACGTCGAAATGCGCATTCCTGCAGACTGCGATTCGAATTGGGCGCTGGACATCGCCACCCTTGGTAAATGACATGTCCCCGGATACAGCCGTGTAGTCCCTGAGACCGTAGAGGAAGGAGGAGAGGCTATCGGCATCGGTGCCTACTTGTGCAATGCCCTGGGCAAGGATCGTCAGGGCATCGTAGGCGGTATTGGCCATGAGACCGGGTTCCCTGTTGAACTTAGTGCGGAAATCCGCGAGAAACTTCTTTACGGCGGGATCATCGCTCTCGCGATCCAGGCTTGCGTCGGTGATCACAGTCCCTTCAATGTCGCCGGGCTTGAGGATGTCGAAGACCTCTTTGTCGTTAAGGACGCTGATGCTGAGGATCTGGCTTTTGATGCCGAGTTCTCGTGCTTGGGTGATGGCTCGGGCCATTTCTCGGGGGTTGCCGGCGAGGTAGATGGCGTCGGCGTTGAGTGCTTGGAGTTTCGTCAACTGGGCGCGAAAGTCGGTGGCGTTCTGTTCGAAGCTTTCGGCGGATAGGACCTTGCCGCCGAGGGACTCATAGGTTTTCTTGAATGGTTCGAGAAGGCCGATTCCGTAATCGTTGTTGATGTATAGGACGGCCACCGTGCGGATCTTCATCTCGCCGTAGGCGTACTTAGCCATGGCGAGGGCTTCCGCGATGTCGGACGGCCAGGTGCGGAAAAAGTACTTTGAGGCGCCGGTGAGCTTGGGACTGGATGCCCCGGAACTCATAAAGAGGATCTTCTCTTTATCGATGATTGGAATGAAAGCTAGAGCCACGGAACTGTTGGCAACTCCGGTCAGAACTTCGATCCGGTCTACATCGATAAGCTTGCGCAGGACGGAAACGCCGTCCTTTGGAAGCCCCGTGTCATCACCGTAGACAAGCTGGATCTTCTTTCCGTTTATGCCGCCCTTGGCGTTGATCTGTTCGCAAGCCAGTTCATATCCATCCTGCTGGCTCTTGCCCCATACCGCGGCGTCTCCCGTGAGCGGTAGGCTGACGCCGATTCTCACGGTATCTTGGTTACCTTTGCCGCATCCTGCCAAGACCACAGCAAGGATGCAAAAGAGTATGGTTGTTGTCCATGCAGTCATGCGCGTCATTCTTCCGCCTCCTTTTCCGTTTTGTAGCCAGCGGAGCAAGTCTTTGTTCTGACATTCAAGAGGTATTCTTAGAACTTTGTGCTACAAAAGTCAAATGCCTTAAATAATGGCGTACCGAGCTACCTGCTGGAACTCACACAGAGCTTATTAACACATATGGCAGTTCATAGCAAGAGATGAACACAAGCCGGCTTCGTTTTTGTCTGCGGCGGTCGAGAGTTGACCGTTGGCAAGCTTCGTTGCGATATCCGCCCGCTGGGGTTCCGTCAGATGGCGCCGATGCAGGTTCTCGCTAATCACGAACCTGACAAGTGCATCACGAATCCTCACTCTTTACAATCTTTCCCTTGCCTGCGGGGGTCGTGCCATATCACCAGCACGGAGCGACACCCGTGGCTATCGATCTTGTCGATGTCTTTCATTCGACAGCTATTCGCCGGAAGCGGGTCCGGGTAGTCATCGGGCACGGCCATCCATATCATGCTATCTGGCTTAAACTTTCGTTCGCCCAAGACCTTTTCAACGCGGGCGAGCCGCCCTGCCATGTTACTCATGAGCCTTTCCTTCCGAACGCCTCGCGCGATGGAAGGCATGTCTTTTGCCAGTCGGTTTATCAGCATGTTCAGGCGTTTTCTGCAGGCTAATCGCGTCAATCATTGGTGTGTTCCTCCATTCTGAGACTCAACGCAGTTTTGGGATTCTCGTTACTTCCTTCTCAAGCGTGGCAAGACGTTCTTCTAATGCCATCCCCTGGTGCCACTTCATGACCGAATCCAACGCCGCGACAGCCACACGCGCCTTGATGGCATCCGAGACACCTTCGCCGCTGAGCAACTCGGCCAGGGTATTTACAGCCTTGCCGGCTAGCCCGGTCAGCCTGGACGTAATAGACTTCAACATGGTGGTCTGCATGGCCTGTAGGGCGCCGCTAAACTCGGGTCGAGTCAACCAGCGTTCGAGGGTGCGGGGGCTTATCCCGGCGGCCTTGGCGGCCTCCGTCATGTTTCCGCCGCTTACCAAAATCTCGATTGCAGCAACTTGGCGGGGTTTTAGCCCGTTTCGGGAAGCGACATTTCCCGACGTTTTCCGACAAACATCATCGTCGAGCATACGGTACTCCTCACCCTGGACGGGAGGGATTTTTGGCATCGGTCAGTACTTCCGCCAGTACTTCCAGCAGGGTTTCCCGGTCCACCCCGTGCAACGCTTCCAACAGCGCCTTTTTACGGTCAATTTGGGATTCTGGGGTAACCGTTGGGGTAACGGGTTTTTCGGCGTCTTGCAAGTCCTTTGTACCCAAGTCGTTAGAAGCGCCGGGGATTTGCTTTACACGCAAGGGGTCGCAAGTTCGAATCTTGCAGCGCCCACCATCTCTTTTCTTGCCCCCTCTTGCAAAGCACCGTCTTTATTGGTCAAAAATAGGGCTCTGCGCCGAGGTTGGGCGCGACAGATCACGCTGATCGAGAAGTCAGAATGAGGCTTCCACCTCGGGGGGAGGAGCGCCATTCTGATCCCAGCCGCGCTTTTCATAGTAGAGCGAGAGCATGCGCTCGAACTCTTGTTTGTTCAGCGTTTTCCCGGCGTTGGGTCCGGTCAGGACGGGCGCGTTCGTGACTTTGTAAGGCAGCGAGTCTTCTTTCCGTGTGGCGCCGAGGCGCATATTCATGCGGCGCGTCAGGTTGTACACGTCATCAGACAGCTTGAGCAGCTCCTCGAGCGTCATCTGATTTCCCGTGACATACCCGTAGAACTTCTCGTAGTGGCGCTCGCTCAACCCGAGTTCAATCCAGGGAAGCCGGCACACCCCCAGCATGTCAAACAGGGGCCGCACGGCCTGGTGATACATCACCAGGTTCACCTTGTCTTCAGCGGACCAAGCCGCGCCTTCTTCGATCTCTTTCGCGATGGTCCAGGCGCGCGTGTGATGCGCCCCGATATCCGACGTCGCGTAAGCCAGCCCCATCGACGTCCCCACGCGGCTGTCGTAAGCGGATTGCTCGAGCCCTTTTACCTGGAGCAGGACCTTCTGCATTTCGGGCCACTGCTTGATGATCGCGAGGGAACCGTCGGCGAGGATATCGCCGATCCCTTCGCGGCGGGCAATTCTGCCCATCAGTTCGAGGATGGCGTCGTCGTCGTTCCAGGTGATCCCCTTGCCATCGAGGTCGCTCAGCGAGATGATCCCCTTTTCATAACCCTCGATCACAGCGCCGATAATGCTCCCCGTCGAGATCGTGTCGATGCCCAGTTCATCGCAAAGCCGGTTCCCCGCAAGCACCGCGTCAAACCGCTCGATGCCAAGGTTTGAACCGAGCATCGCGCACGATTCGTACTCCGGCCCTTCCGTGACGGTGCCGGCGTATTTGCCGTTCTTCACCAGGCAAATGTTCCCGCAACACATCGGGCACATGAAGCAGGCGCTGTCCCCGATCTTGTAGCCGCCCTCGAGCATGGTTTCGCCGTTGATTTTGTCGTGGGCGGCAAACGTTGTGGCCTTGAAATTGTACGTGGGCAGGATGCCTTTCGTGTTCGCGTACTCGATGACGTTCATCAAGCCCTGCTGTTGCCATAAGCGGAAGTACTTGTGATCGGTCATGTACTTGATGGCTTTGCGCGTCTCTTCAGCAAGCCCATTCATATCGAACACCGGCAGGTCTTTGGTGCCGCGAACCGCGATGGCCTTGAGATTCTTCGAGCCCATGATGGCGCCGATGCCCGTCCGCCCGGCGTTGCGGCTCCAATCGGAATTCACACAGGCAAACCTGACGCGGTTCTCGCCCGCTACGCCGATAGTCGCCACGTGGAGAGCGTGTGTACCAAGCTTCTTCTCGATAAGGCCTTCCGCTTCCAGGCACGTTTTGCCCTTGAGGAAAGGCATGGGAAGTATGCTGACGTCGCCGTCGTCGATGAACAAGATGGAAAGTTCCGGCGCGGCCCCCGTGATGCTGAGGCAGTCGTGGCCTGATTGGCGGAGTTCAACGCCGAATCCCCCGCCGATCGATGAATCGCCATAAAGGCCCGTGGCCGGCGAAATCGAGATGAACGAGTTCTTGCCGGAAGATGGCACGTAACAGCCGGTCAATGGCCCTGGAGCGATAACCAGCAGATTCCCGGGCCCCAGCGGATCGATTTTGAAATCGTTTGCCTTCAGATTTTCCCAGACAAGCTTCGCCCCAAAACCTCGCCCACCGATATAGCGTTCGATGAGATCCTCTGGAAGGTCGCGGCGCTCCACCGTACCCGTGGTCAGGTCAACATGCAGTTGCTTGTGAAAGTATCCGCTCTTGATGCTCATGACTGTTCTTTTCCAATCTCTGCGTAACGGAGTGTCTGGACCTCGCCCTTTTCGACAAACTCGATCTCTTTCATCTGGCTGTAGCTCAGGACGTTGTTCAAGCGTTTGCTTTCGCCTAAGGCATACTCCGGAACCATGCGTAAGGCCCCTTTTGGACAGTGCTTCACACATTCCGGATCGCCGCCGCAGAGGTCGCACTTGATCGGATACTCGCATTCGTCATGGGCGTAGATCGCACCGAACGGGCACGACTCGACGCAGTGAAAGCACGAGATGCATAGGCCCGTGTCCAATCGCACCACGCCGTCCCTCCGGCTGATCGCATCTACCGGGCAGACGTCCTCGCAGGGCGCTTTCTTGCATTGACTGCAAACAACTGGCATGCGCACAACAGGATGTGGATACGTAATGAGCACCCGGATCGCGCTCTTCTTCGGGTTATTCACGCCAAAATGCTTGATGGCGCACACGAGCTCACACATCTTGCATCCGGAACATTCTTCAGGTATGACCGCCAGCTTGCGTGACAATTTCTGCCTCCTGACATAAACCCAAGGGTAAAAGAGCCGGAACCGACTAAATGTCGCTATGATATCGGGTAACCGAGATTGAGTCAACAGACCCAATCCGTTGAGCCCGGTTCTTGTATTTGCTCGTTATAGGTCGGCCGGGTCTTTGACCATACGGGGAAATCTGGGTTAGCATGTCCTGCGGCCGCTTTCCTTAAGGCGACTGGGAAGGACAATCTATGCAAACGCCGACCGCCTTGACTCTTGTGGCAGGAATCCTATTGTGTTGTTTTCATGGGCAGGCGGCGCAACCGGGAGAGCCCGTGCGCGCTGAATTCAATGGCCTTTCCCTGGCTATTGACCCCGATTCCGGTGGCCTCATCGAGATGGCCTACAATGGCGTCAAGCTGCTTGAAGCATCTCGGGAAAACGCCTCGCTCATTGACGCGGCCTGTCCCGGGCAAGGTTTCGATCCCTTGCGATTGGGCGTCCGTTATTCTTCCGGCGCTCAGGTGAAGATTTCCCCCGAGGGCATCATCATTTTCTGGACGACCCTCGGCACAAGCCGCCCCGTGTCTCTCGGCGGCCCTGTTTCAGCGGAGGTGCGGATCCGGCCCGCCGGGGACGGACGCTCGCTCGTGTTGTCGGCTACCATCGACAACCAATCCAAAGCCCCCATTCCCCAAGTGCTCTTTCCGGACTTGGCTGGGCTGCGTCCGTTTGCCGGCCGTGAGAATACGGAACTGCGCACCTGCGGGTTTGCAAAGAAGCCCTTCCTGGAACTGGACCCCGAGGATGAGGGCCGGTGGTATGCGGCCCGCCGCAACTGGGCCGACTTGTATTCGGGCGCTTATGACAAGTCCATGGCGGCCCGTTGGATAGACTTTGGAGATCGCGAGAGCGGATTCAGTCTGTTCCCTCGAGTGTGGGGTTGGGGGCCGATCAACAAAGCCGGCGAACCCACTACCGAACACGTCTTGCTCCATCTTTCCCAAACCAACGGGACGCTCCGTATTATGTGCGAACAACGAGTCACGATTGCGCCGGGGGAACGGTGGGCCAGCCCCGAGTATGTGCTGACGCCGCGACGCCACGGCTGGGCCAAAGGCATCGAACCCTTCCGCGCCTGGCTGCAGGAGAACAGACAGCGTCCTTATCCCATACCTCAAAGGATGCGGGAGACCTTGGGCTACCGAAGCGTCTGGATGGCCCAGCAATACGCGGACGCCGACCCCGAAGCGCCCACGGTGGTCTGGCGCTTCCGCGATTTACCGGCTCTGGCGGACGAATGCATCGAGCACGGCCTGAACGAAATGGTTCTCTGGTTCTGGCAGCCCTGGGAACTCTCGGACCAACCCGCACCCCAATTGGGCACAACCGAAGAATTTCAGCAGGCTATCGAAGCGTGCCGCGCCAAAGGCGTCAACGTATCGCTATTCGTCTCCGTCATGACGATGCTCGACCCGATTCCCGCAAAATATGGCTGGACCGACGCTTCGGAGTACTGGGGGTATCATACCGACTTTGTTCCGATGCTGCGCCCCTACTATGGCCAAGCGTCGAAAGGCTCCTTTGCAAAACAGACTCACCCCGGGTGGCAGGCCGACGTCACCTCGAGTCTGCTCGGCATGATCCGGCGCGGCTGGACCTCCATCACCTGGGACCAGGCCCGCTATGCGCCGCAGGAGCCGAACATCGAAACCATCTTCCGCCAAGTACGCGCCGCCGCCAAGAAAATCGAGCCGGAATCCACCTTCGCCGGAGAAGACCTGAACAATATCGACCTCGACAGCCGGTGGCTGGACTATACGTGGAACTGGGCGCTCTTTTCTGAAGACATGGACTGGCGCGCCCTCGTAAATGCGTATGACGCGCCGCGTTTCAATGTCAACGTAGGCGCCTCGCACAAGGCCG
>JAPLKX010000600.1 GCA_026387845.1 Candidatus Hydrogenedentota bacterium
CGGCCGTTTCGGCGTTTTCGTCGCCCGCACCGCCCCTGACGCCGGCGCCAGAAGGGGTCCGGCCCGAAAAATATTTTCAAACTTGGCGCAACTGCGTAAGTTGGGTTAACTTCCCGCGTTGGGCAGGCACGGTCACGCAACAGCGCGTGGCCGTGCCACCCGGCAAAGGGGCCTGTCACCGAGACTGACGCAGTACCGCGGGGTGGCAGGAAGCGGGAACCGCCCGGCCGGCCGCACCTGTAAGAGGGCCGCAGGGGCAGCCGGGGGAAGAGAAAGGAAAAAGGGCACATTGGGCATGCTCCGCGGCGGTTTACGGGGCTTTCAGGGGCCTTCCAGGGGGCTCCAGGCATGCGGTGGGAGGGCGCCAATGGCCCTTGGCGGGCTTGGAGGGGCCTCAAAGAAGGGGGCCGCACAGGGTTCCCGCGTCTTCTCTCCCCACTCAAGCGGCCTGCCGGCGCCGTGTTGCCATCGCCGCGCAGCCCAAGGCCATCAACACCAGGGTGGAGGGTTCCGGAACGAATCCTGACCCTCCCGCCGCCCCCTGCTCCGCCGGAAGCGCACTCGGGTCAATCCCGTCAGCCAGGGCCGTCACACCCCCCCAGCCCAGTGTTCCTTGCTGCATGTTGAGGCCGTCAAGGAACATCGAAAAATCATTGTCCACGTCAACAACGCCGTCGTAGTTGTAGTCACCGTAGTTCCAACCGGACCCCACGCCGTTGAGGCCATCCAGGAAGGCCGAAAAATCGTTGTCCACGTCTACGACACCATCCAGATTCGAATCGCCCAACCACGTGTACTTCACCGCCACCGTTTTCGTCACGGGATCATCCAGGTAACCCAGCGTGGTCGCAGGCTGAATGACGCCTGCCGCGCTGCTCGCGATGCCTTGGCCCGTCCAAAGACCGGTGCTGCCGTCATAGCCGGCCACCAGATAACCGCGGACCGTGTCAACGGGATCCGCCCCTCCGGCATAGTTGACGACGAGGTGGTTATCGTTGAGGTCGAGCTTCGCCGTGGGGCTCGTCCCGCCCGAAATAATGAGGTTCTTGGTCGTCACCGTGGTCGTGCCACCGGAGGCAACCGTCGCGGTCCCGGTTCCCCCCAACTCAAGGCGGGCCAGGTGCTGCGAGGCCCCGAAGGTCACGGCCGCGCTGCCGCCGGTCACGAGGGCAAGATTGTATTTCGATGCCGAACCGGCATCGGCATTGAGCGCCAGCGCCCCGGCGTTGACCTGCAGCGTCGTGCCGGAACCGTACGTCTGCGTACCGGAGAGCGTGAGCTTCTGGGGGCCCGACTTCGTAAGAGTCCCGCTCGTCATCGACACGCCGCCCGTCAGGGCCAGGTCGGCGCCGGCGGTGTAGATCGTCGCACCGCTCCCCGTGTCCGTGAAGTACGCTTTGCCGCTGAAGGCCGCCGAGCAACCGGTGGCGCTGGTGACGTTCAGCGTCACGGCGCCATCCGTGGTCAGGGTGCCGAGCGTCACCTTCCTGCCGGTTCCCGCGGTAAGCCGGTCCAGATTGAGGGTCGAGGTGAGAGCGCTCGTGGTCAGGGGAACGACTTTAACGCTGTGAGTAAAGGTGAGGTCGGTATCGGTCCGGAAGTCCAGTCCGGCCGCCTTCAGGGTAACGCCCACGATGCCGGACGCGGGAGTGCCAAGTGCCCCGGCCGACGTCGCGCGGACGGTCCCCTTCTGTATCTCCAGGCCGCCGTTGAAGGTGTT
>JAPLKX010000490.1 GCA_026387845.1 Candidatus Hydrogenedentota bacterium
AGTTGTGCCGTGTCCGCCGGACAAACCCGCGTCCTGCGGCCGCCACGAAAGCAACGACCTGATCGATCGCGCCAACCCCGAGAAGAGCGCGTTGCGTGCCCGGCAGATCCCGCTGGTGCGCGAAGTGCTCGTGCCGGCCAAGCGGCTGGCCGAATCCGGCCGGGTCACCTGGCTGCGCGATCCCAACGACTGGTTCGACTTCCGGCTGAACAACTCGTTCGCGATCGAGCGGGACAACTCCGCGAAGGCAAAGGACGGCGGGTGGGAGTTGCCGGCCGCGCCGGATGAGCGTCACGGCGTGTTCGCAACGTTCGAGTTTGATGAGCACATTGTCGGCTGGCCGTATTTCACTATCGACGCCCCGGCCGGCGCCATCGTCGAGTTGATGCCGCAAGAGTCGCACGATCTCGAGAACGGCCCGGCGTGGCTCGACACCCATTTTTATTCGTGGAGCCGGTTTGTTTGCCGGGAGGGCGTGAACCGGTTCGAGCCGTTCGATTACGAAAGCTGCCGGTGGGTGCAGTTGCACGTGCGCAACGCCTCCAGGCCCGTTACGATTCGCGACGTCGGCGTCCGCCGGCGCCTATACGACTGGCCTAACCAGCCGCGCATCGAGTGCGACCAGCCCGACCTCCAGCGCCTGTTCAATGCGACCGTCAACACCGTCTACAACAGCGCAATCGACTCGTTCGTCGACGGCATGGGCCGCGAGCGCCAACAGTACAGCGGTGACTGCGGCCCCCAGGCGTTTGTGGCGCGGTATGTGCTGGGCGATACGCCACTGTCGCGCCGGTACTTGCGGACGTTCAGCGAGGGCCAGTCGCCCGAGGGGTATTTCATGGACTGCTGGCCGGCGTTTGACCGCCTGGCGCGGGTGATGCAAAAACAGATCGATGGGGCGTTTTGGGGGCCGTTGCTCGACCATGGCATTGGCTTCAATTTCGACTGCTGGTGGTATTACGAGGACACCGGCGACCTCGATGGGATCCGCGAGCCGTATCCGCGGCTGCTGAAGTTCGCAGAATACCTCGAGTCGATCCGCGGCAAAGACGGGCTGTTGCCGGTCGAGAACCTGGGCATCCCGACGGTGTGGATCGATCATGACGCATTCAAGAAACCGCGCCACAAACAGTGCCCGTTCAACCTGTACGCCGCCGCCATGTTCAAGAACGCCCTTGCGCCCATCTGCAGGGCCATGAACGACAACGAAAAGGCCCAGCATTTCGACCTGCTCGCCGACAGCCTGCTCGAGGCGGCGATTGCAAAATTCTGGAACGCCGGCCGGGGACGGTTCGAAGATAATCTGCCGTGGCAGGCGGAAGAGCAGGAAGTCCGGCTCAGCGACCGGTCCCTGGCCACCTCTATCCTTTACGATCAATGCCCGGAAGGCAACACCACCGCGGCCCTCGACGCCCTGGCGGAACGCCCGCGCGAAATGGGGTTGTCCTATCCGGCGAACGCCTATTGGCGGTACTGGGCGCTGGCCAAACTCGGCAGGACCGACGTGATCCTCAAAGACTGGCACGAACGGTGGGCGACCATGTCGTCGGTCCTTCTCAACAACACGCTACAGGAAAACTGGACCGTCAAACCCGACGGCACCCAGGAGTGGAGCCATTGCCCCGTCTCGCCCGCGTACGTTCTTTTCACGGACATCGCCGGCATCCGCCCCGCCGCACCAGGCTTCTCCAAATGCACCGTGCGCCCCCAACTGCAAGGGTTGGGTAAACTCGAGCTGACGTTCCACACCGTCCGCGGGCCCATCGAGTTCAATGCCGAGCCTGAGAACAACGGCCACCGCGTCTCCGTGTCGCTGCCGCCTGGTTGCGAAGCCGAACTGCTGCTTTCCCCACAGGCCAAGGCGGATCTCGCGCCCATTACGCCGGATCACCCGCTGGGCCTCAAACGATACCGCCTGCAACCGGGCGTCACGAACACCTTCCTCGCGCCCTGATGATCCCCCTTCGGCTGTTCGCGATGAGATCCACGTGACTCATTTTGGGCAGGAAATCCACGTAGGATCGCTGTAATCGAAACTATCCTCAAAGCGGGTGTACGGCAGCGCGCCGCCGAGGTACATGGTGTCGCCCTCCACGCTGTACGACACGGATAACGGCTCTTCTTGCGTCAAGAGATACAGGATCATCTGTAACCCGTAGAGCGTTTCGGCGAGATCCTCAGTTTCCTGTTCCGAGAGCGTGCCTCTTGTCACG
>JAPLKX010000761.1 GCA_026387845.1 Candidatus Hydrogenedentota bacterium
TGCTCGAAGCGGGCCGCGGGATGCCAAGAACCGATATTGCGACGGCCAAGGAATCCTTGGGCAAGGTGTTGGGTATCATCGGGACGCGGGATGGTCTGACGCTGCCCATGTTTCAGGCGTTTTGCCAACTTCCAGGGCAGGAGGAATGGGCGGCCATCTACGAAGAGATGTGGAATTATCTTGCTGCGAAGGAGGGGCGCCTCTGGCATAACGAACAGGTCCGCTACGAACTGTGGTACGAGGACGACTTTAAGGAGTTCTCGCAGCGCTGCCTGAAAATCCTGGCGGAACGGCAGAACGTGCTAACCGAGTATCGGACATGGGTGAAGCGAATGCGGGACGACGCGGCCCGGATTGTCATCGCGGAAGGCGCCTTCAAACCCGTGGGTGACGAGTTGCGTGACAAGACCCGGACCATCCTGCGAAACCGGTATTATCTGGAAAGAGACTGGCGCGGCGAAACACCCGCGCCAAGTGGAGTGCCGCGATGAGAATTACTATGAAATCAATACGAGTCAAGGGCATATTCTTGGGGTTACTTGCCCTCGCCTGCATGCCGCTTCCCGGCCGCGCGGATATTGCCATTCGAGACAATGGCGCCGGTGCGGGCGACCTCACCCTTGACGGCGGCGACTGGACCGCCGTCATGCACAAACAACCCGCGGAACTGGTTCTCACTTCCAGCAGTGAGGCGGTCCGTATCATCCCCTTCACCGGCGCGGGCGTCGAACCCGAGGGGATGGTCTCGTGTGAGACAGTAAACACCGCGACCACCGGTCAGGCCGAGGTGCACGCCACGTTTTCCGCGCAGGGCAAGAACTTCGAGGCGTGGTTTCATCTCACGGGTAAAGGCACGTTGCGGATAACGCCCGGGGAGGGGATGAGCGGCGTTTATATTCGGGGCCGGATCGCGGTGGGTATCTTGCCGGGCATACGGCTTGAGGACGTGCTCTACGCCCCGGACAAGTATCCCAATCTCGATGAGATTCATGTGCCCGATGAAGACTGGTTTGCCGGCCTGCTCGAAGGGAACGGCGGAATCGTCGCGTGTGCGTGGCCCGCGGGCGCGCAGACTGTATCGCTCCTACCGGAAAGCGGTGGGGCAACGCGCCTCTTCGGGACGCTCAAGATCGCGTTGGACGGCAAGGAAATGTATCTTGAAATCTTGGCAGGCCCGCGGATCTGGTGGAAGGAAACGCTTCCACCCGCGTATCTCGAGAAGAACGTCGAACTCGACTGGAAAAGACCTTGCCCCGCCACGTACAAGACACAACTTCCACTAAGGGCGGAAACGACGACCAAGCGCACCTTCCTGTTTCAGAAGAAGCCCAACGAGCAATACCGCCCGGAGGTGGGCGCGTGTGCGTGGCCCGTCTGGTTCGAAGGCGAGCGCGCGTTCATCCGTCTGGGCAAGAAAATCCCGCCCGGCGGCGAGGCGATATTGTATCCGATGGACAACGGCGATAAGACGCTCATGGGATTCATCTCCCGTACTCCCATGGCGGACCTTATTGCGAAGCAAAACGAGCGGGCGGAGCTTCCCCGCGGCCCGAGAAATGCGGCCAATGTCGGTTTCGTGGCATGCGGGGGCACGAAGGTCATGCGGGAAACCATTTTCAAGTTGGGCCTTCAGAAACGCGAGAAGGAATTCCTCTCCGAATACGCCGACTTCCTGGCTGACTACGTCGCTATTGTTCAGCAAAGAAATGTGGCCGCCTTCCGATTCGTCGACGAGACGCGCGGCCAACTTGAAGCGTGGGCCAAGGAACAGAACAACGATCCCACGGCCGGCGCGTATATCGCGAAGATGCTCGAACAGGCCGACGTGCTCGAGGAAGGCCTGCGGATTAAGATGGAGTTGTACGGAGATGATACGCCTGAGCAACACATGGTTCACGCCGATCGGGCGGCCCAACGCCTCAAAGAACTCCTCGATACGGGCGATCCGGAAGTATACCCCGAGTGTGAAGAGTTGATTGACACCTGCAACGTGCTTGCCTGGGGCCATGCCGAGGTGGCGGGAATGCGCTTCAGCATGTTGGCCCGCGAGTGGGCCCAGCAGGCCGCCCTTGAATGCGTGGCCATACCAAAAGCCACGGAATATGCCCAAACGATCCGCGCCGCAATCCGCACCACGCTAAACGGCTCGCCGCCATGGTAAGGCACGGGCACCGAAAAACGGACTACGCAACACCGAACAGGAAATATATGAAGGAGTCGGTTATGCCGATCAAACGCGACGTCTGCCGGATGGTTTCCGTGGGGATCCGTATTTCGGGCAAGGGATTGCCGTTCCTTGTCTGCGTTGCTTTGACTTGTTTGTTTGCGAACGTCTGCGCCAGTGAATCGGCACCGGCCGCGCCGAAGGAAATTACCACACCATCGGGCGTACAGATGATTCTCCTGCCGGGTGGCACATTCACGATGGGGCAAGAAGGCGGCGAGGTCGATGAGACGCCGCACGCGGTGACGCTTAGCCCGTTCGCCATCGACAAGTTTGAGGTCACGCAGCAAGAATACGAACAGGTGATGGGAAGCAACCCGTCGAAAGTGATAAACCCGAAGAACCCCGTCGAGCAGGTCCGCTGGTCCGACGCTGTGCGCTACTGCAACGAACGGTCCCGGCGCGAAGGGCTCGATCCGGCCTACGATCTCAAGACGTGGTCGTGCCGTTTTGAAGCCAACGGCTACCGTCTGCCGACCGAAGCGGACTGGGACTACGCCGCACGCGCCGGCGCGACGACCGTGTATTCCTTCGGGGATATGGACGCGGAGTTGATCCGGCACGCCTGGTTCAAAACGAACTCAGGCGGCAAGCCGCGTCCCGTGGGTCAGCGCAAACCCAATCCGTGGGGTCTCTATGACGTACACGGGAACGTATGGGAATGGTGCAACGATTTTTATAAGGTGGACTACTACGCCGCAGCGCCGGCCCAGGGTCCCAAAGGACCCGACGCAGGCGATAAGAAAGTACTCCGGGGCGGGTGTTGGAATTCCACACCGGACGCGTGCCGTTTAGCCTATCGCTACAACGAAAACCCCGCCTATACCGACGCATGTTTCGGTTATGACATTTACGGCCTCCGCTGCGTGCAGAGTTATCGTGAAACATTATCCAAGTGAAGCGGGCAAAATCGGATGGCAGACTCGTACACAGGTGAAGCCACATTGAAGACACAGAAACACCGTCCCCGGCCTGTGGTCGAGGCGCCGTTCGGATCGAACACGGTCAGGCTATCAGGCCGCGAATGGGTTATCACCGGGACACTTGCGATCGGGCTATGCCTGTCGATTCCGTGGGCTTGGCAATTCATTGAGCCCTTCGAGCCCGGCCCCGACTATCGCATACCTTACGAACTGGGCAATGACTACTGGCTGTACTCGCGTTATTGCGGGCTGGCTTGCGGCGAAGACAACATACTCGTGATCGGCGACTCGGTTGTCTGGGGCGAGTACGTTATGCCGCAGGACACACTTACCCATCATCTCAACAGCCTTTCGGCTCCGGGCCGCTTTGTAAATCTCGGCGTTGACGGGATCCATCCCGCGGCGATGTCCGGCCTGATCGCATACTACGCGCGGGCGATTCGTAAGCAGAGTGTCATGCTCCATTTCAACCCCCTGTGGATGAGTTCGCAACGCCACGATCTCCAGACCACGCGGGAATTCCAGTTCAACCATCCAAAGCTTGTCCCGCAATTCGTCCCATGGATCCCATGCTACAGGGAATCCTATGCCAACCGAATCGGCATCGTGATCGAACGGTATCTGCCATTCCGCGCATGGACCAATCATCTTGCCATAGCGTATTTCGAGAACACGGACCTCGCCACTTGGGCAAGGGAAAATCCGTATTCGAATCCGCTTGCGAAAGTCTCGCTCCAACTCCCCACGCCCAGTACCGACTTGCGGCACAAGCCCGTCCCATGGACCGAGACGGTCGGGGCGCCCGTCGACTTCGAGTGGGTTGATCCGGCCTCTTCGATTCAGTGGCATTCCTTTCAACAAACCGTCCGCACGTTGCGCGCGCGAGGCAACAACCTGTTCGTTGTCGTTGGGCCTTTCAACGAATACATGATCAAAGAGCAACAGATCGAGCCGTACAATGCAATCAAGAACGGTATCGACGTTTGGCTCGAGGAGCAACAGATCCCACATTACGCGCCACCGAAGTTGCCCAGCAGTCTCTATGCCGATGCGAGTCATCCTCTGGGCCAAGGCTACGCGCTTATTGCGGAACAGATCCTTCAAGACGATTCGTTCCGCAGGTTTATCGACGGTGAGAAGCAGCAGGTCAACGCAAAGAATCATAACCGCCCACTTTCTGCGACGCCGCCGCAGGATGGTTGATAACGAGAGAGGCGTGAAATGGTATGTAACGGTTGCGCAATGCGCACGGAGAACGTCACGATGAAGTCCCCAAAAAAC
>JAPLKX010000520.1 GCA_026387845.1 Candidatus Hydrogenedentota bacterium
CCTGTTGCTGATCAGCGCCATCACCAGCGGCGTCGTCGCACCCTCAAAAAGCCTTCCCGCAAGCTCGTTCAGGCTGTCCCGCACAAGCGCCTCCCGCGTAACCGATGCGCGGTAAACGTGCGGCAACCGGTCCTTGTCGCAAGCCACGCAACCCTTCGACTGAAGACGGTTCAAAAGCGTCTGAAGCGTCGTATACGCCCGCACGCGCCGAGTCCCGCTGAAACGCGACGCCACGTCACGGACCGTACCCGGGCCACCCGACCACAAAGCCTTCAGCACCTCCAACTCCGCCTCGCTCACGTTTCCTTTTTTCTCGACCACACTTGTAACCCTCCATCCCTTACTACACCCCATAGTACTACATCGTGTAGTAAATGTCAAGGGGGGTTCAGGAGATCCTGCGATAAAGAGTTTTCCTCAACGGATCAGTCGGATCAGTCGGATCAATGCGATTATTCCTCTGCCGTTGCCCGCAGTTCCGCGAGCGCTCGTCCACAAAGTCCACTACGTCCACTTTGTCCACGTCGTCCACTGCTTCCCGCCCCAGGCTGATCGCTTTCTTGAGAAAAAACCATATAATGGGTGCAAGGACTCCGGAGTTTATGTTGGAAAGCTTGTCCGACTCCGACTTGATGCTGCGCGTCCAGTTGGGTAACGAGCGGGCGTTTGCCACCGTTTACCGGCGGCATTACCGCGCGCTGTTGGACTTCTTTTTTTCAATGAGCCGCAACACCCAGGCCGCCGAAGACCTTTGCCACGAAACATTTCTGCGCCTTTGGCGGCTCCGGCTGCGCTACCAGCCCATCGGCTCCTTCCGCGCGTACCTGTTCAGTATTGCCAGGAACATCTGGATGGAGTCGTTCCGGACAACCATGCGCGACCGCCGCCTCGGCGTTGTTCAGCCCATGGAAGAGATGGAACGGTTGCCGGGCATGGGCCGGCTGCCCGACGAGGCGGCGCAAAATGCCGAGTTGATGAATCACATAACGACCGCGCTCGACCAGTTACCGGACGAGCAACGGATGGCGTTCGTCCTGCGGACGGTGCAGGGGCTTTCGCTCGATGAAATCTCCTCGGTGATGCAATGCCCCGTCAACACCGTCCGATCCCGACGGCTGCTGGCGATCCGGCGTCTTCGCGACGCCCTGCGCGGCATTATGGTGCTATAGGATTTTTACTGCGGCCTTTATTAGGCGCATTGGAGAGGCCTTATGGACTGTAAACTGGTAAGTTCCAAGCTTGTGCAGTACCTCGACGAGGACCTGCCCGCGGCCATCTACCAGCAGATCACCGCCCACCTTGACCACTGCTACCACTGCGCAGAAGAATACCGCGAACTCGTCCGCGTCTCCGATCTCGCCCGCCAAACCCTCCGTTGCCCCGTCTACCGAGACAACTACGCCTCGCTCAGCAGGCAGTTGCGGCGGCAGCCCGTACCCGCCGACATCCTGTACTTCCCCCGAAGACTGCGCGTATTGAGGACGGCGCTGACGGGGACGGCCGTGACGGCCGCGGTTCTCCTGTTTGTCATGTCGGTGGGCATTCCGGCCATCGAAGCCATCCAGGCGCTCGACGCGGTGGTGGATGCCCAGGTTACCGGCAGGGGGCCCGTTGCGGATCCCACGCTGGCGCGGGGCCATTCGCTGGTGGCGTGGAGCAGCGGGATCCGCTGGGCGGAGTCGCTGGCGTTCAAACCCGAAGCACCCGCCGAACAGCCCGACCAGGAACAGCCATCTGTCGAGGAACCGATGTCGCGCACCCTTCCGGCCACTCCCCCGAGCGTCGTATTGCCGGCAATTTGCAGGTCGGGCGTGATCGTATCGGCCTGAAAGACGCATTGTAACGACAGGTGCTAAGACCGAAAGGTTGGTAAACATGCCGCTCTTCAAATACCGGGCAGTCGATGGGGAGGGCAACCCCGTCGACGGAACCATGGAAGGCCCCTTTGCCCATCAGGTCGTTGTGGCCCTCCAGCAGCAGGGTCTCGCGGTCAACGCGGTCCGCCGCGTCGGGCGGGAGCGACCGGCAGTGGCGTCGCGCCGGCTTTCCTGGAGTGACATCGAGCAGCTTAACAGCCAGTTGATGATGGCCACGAAATCCTCGCTGCCGCTTGCGCCGTCCATTGCGGCGATGGCGCAAGACCTGGGCAACCCGAGAATCCGGCCCGTGCTCGAGGACGTCCGGCAGCAACTCGAGGCGGGGCAATCGCTGGAACAAGCGCTCAGCCGCCACCCCAAGGCATTCAGCCCGGTGTATCGCGCCCTGGTTTCTGCGGGCGAAACGGCCGGAAACCTGCCGGGCGTATTTCGCGCCCTTTTCGACTACTCGAAATCGATGGCGGACTTAGCGAGCAACCTTCGGCTTGCGTTGATGTACCCGGCACTCGTGATAACGTTTGCCGCGCTCGTAATTGGGGGGCTGCTTTGGAAAGTGGTCCCGCAATACGCGGAGATTTTCAATGAATTCGGCAAGGGCCTGCCTGCCCCAACCCAGTTTCTGATCAACCTGAGCGACTTCGTGAGAGCGCGCGGCCTGCTCATCCTGTGCGCCTTGGTTGTGGCCGGGGGTGTGGGAATCGCGTACTACGTCAATGGCAGGCGTGCCGAACCCCAT
Source organism: Candidatus Hydrogenedentota bacterium (assembly GCA_026387845.1). Lineage (GTDB taxonomy): Bacteria > Hydrogenedentota > Hydrogenedentia > Hydrogenedentales > SLHB01 > JAPLKX01. Next base: position 2,614 of record JAPLKX010000520.1, read on the forward strand.
TACTGGGCGGATTGGCTGAAGTTGCGGACTCCGGTCGTGCGGCGGGTGTTTATGCTTGGTTCGGTCATGCAATTCACGCGCGCGTTGGCCCTGCTCCTCGAGGCGCGTGTGCCGCTGCTTGAAAGCCTTGAACTGGCGGGAGCGGCGTCGGGGAACGCGGTTCTGCACAGGCGAATTCGAATGGCGGCGCGGGATCTGAACGCAGGGTCGTCGATAGGTCAGGCCCTGCAGAAGGCGAGAATTTTTGACAGCGGATCGTGCTGGCTGATCGCCAACGCTGAAAAGAACGGCAGCCTCGAAGAAACGCTGGTTGCGCTCAGCGAAGAACAGGCCCGCTCCCTCGCCTACCTCTACAGATCCATCACGACGCTGATCGGGCCGGCCATCGTCGTGGGGATAGGCCTATTCGTGGGATTCATAATCCTCTCGCTGTACTTGCCCATCTTTTCGCTGGGCGACGCAATCTCAGGCATGTGATGATGAAAAAAGACTGGTACACGATTCTCCATTCCAGCCTCGGCGACCTCGCCCGCGGCAGAACCAGCGAGTTCCTGCAGCCGAGGCTGTTCGTCCGCGGGGAAAAAAAGTCGGCCATAAAAGTGCCGCGCATGCTCAAGGGCATGCGTGTCTTCTACATTATCAGCCTGCTCACAAGGCTCGTCAAAGCCAATGCGCCACTCGCTCAAGGGCTCGCCGCCGCGTCCGCCAGCGCGCCATCCTGGGGGCTCGGCCGCGCGTTGTATACCCTGTCCCGCGACCTGGAAAAAGGGCTGAGCCTGGACGAGGCGATGCGGCGCCAGCCATCGGTTTTCCCGCGGATTTACGCGGATCTGGTCGAGGCCGGGCAGAAGTCGGGGTCGCTCGAACAAACACTGACGCGCATCATGGACGACATGACCGACAAGAAGGCGGTGGCGCGTGAAGTCAAAGGGCTGATGTCCTATTTTGCAATAGTTTTGCTGATTTTTGTTACATTTTCGATGTTCCTCAACATCAAAGTCTTGCCGGTGTTCTACGAAATCGAACGCGCAATAGAAGTTTCCGGCGACTATGCCCCGTGGCGCATTTATGAGATATCGGTGATGATGCGGGGCTACTGGGAGTGGTACACGGCCGGTGCGGGCGTATTGGCGGTGATTGTGATTCTGTTGATCGCGCCGTCACGGTTTGGCCACCGTTTCAGGTTGCCGCGGGGCCTGCAGCGGCTGGCGAGCGAGATTGGCCTGCACGTTCCGTTGGTGGGCAGGCTGGTGAAATCGGCCAACATTGCCACGTCCACCGCGATGCTTGCCCAACTGGTTGAGGCGGGTGTGCGGCTCGATGCAGGTCTGGACGAACTTGCCAAAGCTTCAATCACGCCGGCATTTGCGGGCGCGTTCCGCAGGATGCGCGACAAAATCCGTCAGGGCGCGTCGTTTTCGCAGGCGGTGGAATCGGAATCGCGCCTGCTGCCGAAGTCGTTCGCGATCTCTGCCGCCAATGCGGAATATCATGGCGACCTTCCCGGGGCGCTTAGAAACCTTGCCGATTTCTACAGGGCGAAGGCGTTCCGGCAAATGAAGAT
>JAPLKX010000738.1 GCA_026387845.1 Candidatus Hydrogenedentota bacterium
TCGGGTTCACGTACAGATGACGGCACTCCCGATCGAAGCGCATGATCACATCGAAAGAGTTCTCGGCCAACGCCCGGAAAGTCTCTTCTCTTTCCCGCAGCGCCTCCTCGGCCCGTTTCCGTTCGTTGACCTCCTCCTTAAGACGGTCCCGCTCCAAAGCAAGGGTCGCCTCACTGGTCTGATACGAGATCATCGAATAATAAAATGCCGCCGCCAACAACGCAAATGCCCCCGATGAAAATACCTCCTGCGCAACAATATGGACAACGTTGCTGTCATTGAAGAGCCAATACCCCATCAGGGATGGAACACTATCCCCAATGTTGAGCGTTGCGTGGATGACCAAGGACATGATAGCCCAGAGCATCAGGCGCCTTACCACAGGGCGGCCAAGACTCCGCAAAAGCACGTACAAGGTGGGCGTAAACATAAGAAGCAGGCCGACGGTCACGAGGACGCCCTGCAGAAAGTTGCCGTATAAACCGAGGTAGCCGCCTGCGAGGGCGAACGTATGCACGATGCCCCCGGACAGCAGTAGCGGCAAAGGCCAAAGCCTCGCCCAGCGGGAGAGTGGAACGGCCAGAGGATTGGCCTGCGCACGTACGGGGGACGCGCCCCCTTTTTCCGCCGGTTCGTGCCATGCCTTCGGTATGTCTTCGCCGGAGTCTCCCATCCGAAAGTCTCCCCCACCTTTGGGTTTGTTCTCCGGCATACTAGCTGTCAGAGTCAAGGTTATCAACTTGGGCGAAAAGAGAAGTCCGGCGAGAAATGGTCGCAATTACTGGACGCCCCTCGAACGTTTTTTGAACGAACTCACGAATAATGCCGTGCCGCAGGCGCGCCAGAAACCAAACCGCTCGGACAGGGCGGGAAGGAAAGGGGGTTGGGGGGAAAGGAATTCCCGCCCCGCCCTCGCTTTCGCCGCCGCCGAATTCAGTGCCAGCAACGCTGGCGCGCCGCGTTCATCTGCAATTTAGCAAGTCTGGACAAAAACCTAAAGCCGGATTTCTTTTTCTAACCAATCAATTTTCTCATTCTTTCTTCTCCAAAAAATATCTTCCCAAATGTAATGAACCGCCAGCATTGAATACTTGCCGTACCGTTTTTTGATGTCATCTCTGATCTTGTTTGCTGGAACAAGCGGCTTTTTGTAAAAAAGCCGAGAATATATTTTTTGTTGCCACGGCGCGATATGGTCGAAGGTGTTGTACTGGTGGCAAACCTCAAAAAGCAAAATGCGAGCAGTTTCCGGCCCCACTCCGTATAACTTCATCAATTCTTTTTTCGCGCCATCTTCGTCTAGCGTTCGCAATTTCAGCTCATCAATTTTGCCTTCGGCAAAATCTTGCGATAAACGCTTTATGAATTTTGCTCGATATCCAATTTTCAAATCTCTCAACTTTTGTTCCGAGACATCGGTAAGTTTTTCCGGCAACCAAATTGCAAAGATGTCTTTGCCGTCAAATTTAAACTTGGTTCCATAGTTATCGAGCAAAGCGTTCATCATTTGCACTGTTCGCCGAACAGTCGCGTTTTGTAAGAGCACGGCAACGATAAGAAGTTCATACAAATTATGTGCGCTTGAATTGCGCATGCCGAGCCATTTTTTGAAAATTGGATAAAAGCGTTTATCGCTTTTGGCGAGCTTGTTAAACTCTTTCAAATCGGCGTTTAAGTCAAACCGCCAGATGATTTCCTGCTTGATCTTTTCAAGCTCTCTCGCGGAAATGTTTTTATCGTAGAAAACAGAAACCTTGATTTTTGGCTCTTGAGTCTCACATTTATTTTCAATTTTGAGGCCAAATACTCGTTTGCCAATTCTGATCGCTTGCCAATACTTACCGGATTCCCAATCGTCTAACTTGTCAGGAAAATGTGAGGGTTTATGAAAAGTGCCGTCGAAATTGAACGGCAGACTTGGGAATACAAAGAATTCCTTTCTATTTTTCAAAACTAACGTCTTCATAAACAAAACTATTTTGCCGAAATTTCCCAATTATTTCCGTCTCGATCGTTGAAATAAGCAACAGTTTGAGCCCACGACGTAATTTTTGGGCCCTCAAATATCTAAACACCTTTTCACTTGAGCTCATCACAAGTTTTTGAACATAAGCCCCTATTGTAAACAATTGCGGGATAAATAGTTATGGTCGGGGCGGCCGGATTTGAACCGGCGACTTCTTGGTCCCAAACCAAGCGCGCTAACCGGGCTGCGCTACGCCCCGACGCTATTGATCTTAGCAGATCCCGTCGTTGTGAGCCAACCGCGAGGGAAGGTTGTTAGGCGCGTGATCAGCCTTTGACCCAGCGGAAAAGTTCTCTGATGCCGGGCGGCTTGCCGTACATGAGGATGCCAATGCGGAAAATGCGTGATGCGGCCCACATGACGGCAATCGCGGTGACGGTCAGGCCAAGCAGGACCAGCACCACCTCGAGGGGCGGCAGGCCGCCTTTCGCGGCGAGCCGGACCGGCGTAACGAGCGGAGCCGTAAGCGGAAAATACGACAGGAGCCGCGCATACAGGCCGTCGGGCGATTGCACAATGTACATCCAGGTGGTTGTCGGCAGAATCATGCAAAGCATGATGGGCATGAGTAGCGACTGGGCTTCCTTGAGCGTGTTGCAGGCGGCGCCTATGGCCGCATAGACGGATGAATAGAGAAGGTAGCCGAGCATGAAAAAACAGACAAAGTACATGACCAGAACCGGCTTGAGTGACGAGGGCATGATCGGCAGCAGGCCCGACCACACGAGCGCGCCGAAACCCGCCGTCAGCCAGATCGTAATCACGGTCAGCCCAATCGCGGCGAGGCCAAGGATCTTGCCCGTCATCAGTTGGAACGGCGTGAGGGAGGCCAGCAGCAGTTCGATCACGCGCGAGTTTTTCTCTTCGATGACGCTTGTCAGCATGCCCTGGCTGGTGCCGAACAGCCCCAGCATCATGAGAAACATCAAGCCGAACGGGGCCATCACCCGCACCATCCTGGTCACGTCGTCCTGCGCCGGGGCCGCCACGTCGACCTGGTCGATAACAACGCGCCGGTTGACTTTTTCGAAGAGATCTGCCGGCACTTGATACAGGTGCAGCCGCCGATCCGTCACGGTATCTTCGAGGATCCGTTTGGCGGCGCTGATACAGTCCATGTTCACCAGGCGGTCGGTGAGCACGTAGAACTGGCAGTTGTCGCTGTTTTCGACCACGCCCGCGGCGACCACCAGGCATCCGACCAGCCGGCCTTCGTGGACCTCGTTCTTCAATGTATCGAGATCCGCGGCCGCTTCGGGGCCACGAATGTCGGCCTCAATCAACCGGGTGGGGTGGGCCTGGTTATATGAGTCGAACCCGCGGCGAATCTCGTCCGCAAGCGAGGCGGTCATGTCCAGCACGGTCAGTTTTTTCGGGGGTTGCGGGCTGTCCATCAGGTTCTTCATCATCTTCGGTCCGGCAACCGCTATGGCGATCACCAGGGCCGGCGTAAGGAAGATGCTGATCAGAAACAGCTTCGACTTGACCGTCTCCACACATTCGCGCACCGCGACCGCCATTATCTTACTCATGCGGTTCTCCCACGGCGAGGATGAAAATCTGATGCAACGAAGGCACGGTCAACTCGAACCGCCGGATCCGAACGCGGTCAAGCATTTGGGCCAGGAGTTGTTGATCGTCAGCGCCTTCACGCAGCGTGATGCGCAACCCTCCGTCCACGCGCGCCACGCTCTTGACTTGCGGCAGCGCGGCCAGGAAACCCGGATCGCCCTCGAGTTCCACGTCAACGGAATCGGCCGGGAACTGCCCCCGAATGGATTCGAGTGTTCCGCAAAGAACGTTCCGGCCCTTGTGGATCAGCACGATGTGGTCGCACAGTTGTTCGGCCTGCTCCATGATGTGCGTCGAGAACAGCACGGTCTTGCCGGCGCTTTTGAAGCCGAGCAGGATGTCCTTGAGCAAATCGGCGTTGATGGGATCGAGGCTGGCGAACGGCTCGTCGAGAATCAGGATATCCGGGTCGTGGATGGCCGCCGCAATGAACTGGATCTTCTGCTGCATCCCGCGGGAAAGTTCCTCGACCTTCTTTCCCACGCATTCCGCCAATCCCACGCGATCAAGCCAGGACCGGATCCTGCCTTCGATCTCACGAGGCTTGATACCCTTGATGCGGGCAATATAGGAAAGCACCCTGCCCACCCTCATTTTCGGGTACAGGCCACGCTCCTCCGGCATGTAACCCACGCCAGAGCGGGCATCGGCCGGCGTGAGACCGTCCAGCAGCGTGAGGCGCCCCGAGTCCGGCCGGATAATGTCCATGGCCATGCGAATCGTGGTTGTCTTGCCCGCCCCGTTGGGACCGAGAAACCCGCAGATGCTTCCCCGCGGCACGCTAAAAGACAGGCCGTCAACGGCTCTCGCCGCTCCAAAAGACTTCACCACGTTTTCGACAACAAGGGCGTCCATGGATGACTCTCCACACCCTTTCTTAAGCAGCTACTATAGTTAAAGTGCCCTTAGAGGCGCAATCTATTCGTAATTGCCTTGGGGAGCGGATCCGATGAAGCATCCGTCTCAATCGTCCCAATTGTCGCAATTGTCCCAGGCAATTTGTCTCAAACACCTACTGGAATTTTACGGATCACGGCATGCTGGAGGCTTTGGCCGGAATGATGATAGAGTGGGGAAGAGGAGGATGTTTCGTAATGACTGGGCGCGAGCGCGTGTTGGCCCTGATAGAAGGCCGGCAGCCCGACTGCCTGCCGTTTATGCCGATCACGATGATGTTTGCGGCGGATTTTGCCGGCGTCCCGTACGGCCATTACGCGGCCGATCACCGCGTGCTGGCCGACGCCCAAGTGCGGGTAGCGGAGGCGTTCGATTTCGATTACGTCTCGGCCATTTCCGATCCCGCGAGAGAGGCCGCCGACTGCGGCGCCGCAATCGTCTACTTTGACAACCAGCCTCCCGCCATCGATGAAGTTCACGCCAGGCTCGCCAACAAAACCAACCTCGCTAACCTCCGCGTCCCCGACCCGCTGGGCGGCGGCAGGATGCACGACCGAGTCAATGCCATCAGCCTGCTGAAACAGCGCGTCGGCAAAGAGAAGCTCGTCGAAGGATGGATCGAGGGACCCGTCGCCGAAGCCGCCGACCTGCGCGGCATCAACACGCTCATGACGGACTTGTACGAAGACCCGGAGTTCGTCCGCGACCTGTTCGAGTTCGTCCTCGAGATGGAACTGCAATTCGCTCGCGCACAAATCCGCGCCGGCGCCGATATCATCGGCATGGGTGACGCCGCCGCCTCACTCGTCGGGCCAGACATCTACAACCAGTACGTCTGGCCGTACGAAAAACGCATGGTCGACGGCGTCCACGCGCTCGGCGGCCGGGTCCGCCTCCACATCTGCGGCCACACCGCACCCATCCTCGGCGGGATGGGCCGGCTCGGCTGCGAAATCGTCGACCTGGACTGGCCCGCCCCCTTCGACGCCGCACGCGCCGCCATGGGACCCCGCCAAGTCCTCCTCGGAAACATCGACCCCGTCGCCCTACTCCGCAACGGCACTCCCGAAGCCGTCACCGCCGCCATCGCCGATTGCCACCAAAAGGCCGGCTCAAACTACATCGTCAGCGCCGGCTGCGAAGTCGTCCGCGATACGCCCCACGAAAACGTCCGAGCCATGCACGATTACGCCCGCAGCCAGCGTGGATACGCCTAATCGGAAGGCAGCGGCGGAAACCACTGCCGCAGTATGGACTTCAGCCTCAGGAAGGCCAGGTCCTGACAACGTTCAAAACTCACCGTCTCCGCCAACTCCTGGTGGATAGCGGATGAAAAAGGCTTCTTTACAAGCCTCAGGACCTCTTTCATGGCCTCTTTCGGCCTTTGGGGCTTGACACTCGCGCGCTCACCCCAACCTGACGCTGATAGGCGCGACTTGACTTCAGCCTCCAATTCGTCTTTTGAACAATGCTCTCTACCGCACCCCTCTTTGTCGAAAACAACAAGCGCGTGATAAAATTGGCCGGCAAACCGACGCAAGAAATCATGCGACTCTAGCAAACAACCGGGGTCATGGCGATGATGGGGATAAATCTGGAAGGTTATGTTTCTGATAGCAATCGATTCAGGCCGATTGAGTATCCCCATCAAGGCGTTCTTCATGGTTCCATCAGCAACCAGAACAACCAAGTCCTTCTGTCCCCCCGAAACACTCATCCCAACACCCCTGACGCAAAAAGTGACCCCAGATCCGTCTCCCCTCGCCATTCCTTGAGGGCCGGGTGCTCGCTGCCGAGCACTATGGCCGTGGCCCCTTCCGGAGTCTTAGAAAAGCAAAGAACCTTGTCTGGCTCCGTCAGGCCGAGGATTAGGGGTGAATGCGTCGCTAGTAGGATCTGCGCATCATACACCGACGAAAGCGACTGAAACATCGTTTGCACTGCCAACGGGTGAATGCCATTCTCGGGCTCTTCAATCAGGTACACGCCCTTCAATTCAGGGATATAAGCCGGCAGTGTCAGCGCCAGTAAACGAAGTGTCCCATCGGACGCCATCCAGGACGGAACCTTCAAACCTCCCTTGTACCTAAGCACAAGGTATCTGTGCCTATCCTCAGGCCGCTCAATCGTCTCGATCTGCTCAAGATCCGGCAACGCCGTCTGTAGATGCTTAATCCATTCTTGTACTTTTTCAGGTGCAGTCTTATTCAGGTGGTCGACAACCCAGGCCAGGTTGGAACCGTCATTCAAAAGCGCCCGCCCCTTCCCCGGCGGACTCGGCTTCCGGATCAACATGCTATTCAAGACGTAACGTTGTACGGAATCCGACAAGAACTTCTTGAGCCACGTTGCTACGGGAAATCTTTCCTCATCCTCCGGCAAGTTCCCCAAAGCCATCTTCTTTGGACCCAAGCTGAAAGTTGATATTTGGCGAAAACCATCCACATACGCATGTTGATGCTCTTCAGAATAAAAAAAGACTTGATTCCAAATGTTCCTATCAAGTATGGGGAACGTATCTGGAACATCTGTTCCTAAGAGAATCGTTTTGGGTTCAGTGCCAGGTTGAGGAAAGCGACTCACATCTCCACCAAATTTAAGCATCACGCTCTCGGTGCGTACTGCAACCTGGTCCATTTCATCCCAGCCAAGGGATATCTCGTAGCGAACCACATGGTACTTACTTTGTCCGAAAGTGCTCTGGTACTTTTGTGGGATTTCCAGTTCTACGGCAAGTTCAAATCCTCTTCCCGCGCGGCTCCATATAAGATCATCGAAATTCTGGGTACGCTCCTCGATGGCCGCATCCGGGCCTTCCGAAATAAGCTGCCCTAAGAAGGCGACCACATCCAAAAATGTTGTCTTCCCACTGGCGTTCGGCCCGACGAGCACGTGGAATGGGCCGAGAGGCTGTCGCACGTATTTCAGGCACCGGTACCCTTTGGCTTCTATGAGTCTTATCATCTGTTGTCCGCCCTTCACTCGTGGCAGCAACCAGTATAGCCGATATTCCGCTTGCCTTTATAGATCACCATGGTCTATTGTCAGCATATGCGCCAAATCCATCTGCACACGACCTAAGTGAGGGAACATTTATGATTCGAGCAACTGTTTTCCAATTCTGTGTAGCGTTACTGGCGATGGCGCCGGTCGCGGCCGCGCCTCTTGCCGATGCCGCTGCACCGGTTCCAAAGGACAGCGCCATCCGCGCCCGCGAAATCTCGGAGATGCGGTTCGGCATGTTCATCTGCTGGTCGCTGAGCACGTTTTCCGGGTATGAATGGACGCGCGGCGTGTCCGACCCTGCCTTTTTCCGCGCAACGGGCTGCGACACGGACGGCTGGTGCCAGGTCGCAAAAGACGCCGGAATGGGTTATATCCTCTTCCTCGCCAAACACCACGACGGGTTCTGCCTGTGGGACACAAAAACCACCGAATTCAACGTCACCAACAGCCCGCTGGGCATCGACGTCCTCGCACAGCTCCGAAAATCGTGCGACAAATACGGCCTCAAACTCGCCCTCTACTTCTCCGAAGGCGACTGGACCTGGATCAAGGAGCCGGTTCCGCAGGACGGCCTCGTCCCCGGCAGCCCCAACTGGGGCAATCGCGTCTGGGCGTCGAGCAACAACCCCGAGCTCAAGAAAGCCCAGCTTGAAGAACTCTGCACAAAATACGGTCCCATCGAGTTTTTCTGGATGGACCACGCCCAGGGCGAGGGCGGCCTCAGCCACCCCGAAACCGCGGCTTGGGTAAATAAGTTCCAGACCGACTGTTTCGTGGGATTTAACCACGGCGAGCCCGCCGGCAGACTCGCCATCCGTGAAGTCGGCGGGCCCGGTCCAATCGGCGACGCCAACGCAAGCCGCTTTAACAAAAAGGCTGAGGCGGAATACAAGGGCTACCTTGTCGCGGAGTTCACCTATCCGATCCTGCCCGAACACGAAGGCGGCGCCCAATGGTTCTATTCGCTTCCCAAACACGACAACCTCTGTCTTCCCGCCCAAAAAATCTTCGACGACTACCAGGGCGCCGTCAAGTTCGCCAACATCTTCTCCATCGACGTCGGCCCTAACTACGAAGGCAAACTCCGCGACATCGACGCCAAAACCCTGCGCGAAGTCGGCGCTCTCATCCGCGGCTGGAAGCCAGGCCAGAACTGACAGCCGCCTTTCTTTCACAAAGAACTCAAAGAGCACGGCGCGGCGTAGCCGCAACCAAAAAATGCAGTCCAGCCTTTTGCCACGTCTGGGACGCCCCCCGGCAGTTGGGGGTGTCCCACTTTTGTTGGCAAGGCTGGCATGTTCAAAAAAAGGGACACCTCCCACAACTGCCGGGAGGCGTCCCAACGGGGTGTCCCCATGGTGGTTTTGGTTCCGGCCTGCCGCGCTGTACTACTAAATGAATTCTGATGAAGATATTGAAAAACTTTCGCACTTCTCAGCATCAAGCGTTGCAAGTCTCTGCACATCGCCTACTTATCACCGATCTCTGAGGGCGTGTTCCTTCATCCTTCTGACTCCTGACTCCTGACTTCCCCGTCCACCGTCCCCCGGCCACCGGCCACTGACCACTGCAAGTTTGGTTGCGGCCCAGCGCCGCGCTGCGTTCTATGCGTTCTATGTGGTTATTCCATTTCCGCAAAGGCCCCCTGGAACTATTTGGGGCGGCTGAAGTATTTTCAAATAGAAGGAGCTTGGATTTTGGAAACGTTCCGGGAAGAGGATTATTCTTTACAATTTTGAGCATAATCTGATATATATAGTCCCGTTATGACTGCTAAATCTCATCAAAATGTGCCGCCAAAGGCGGTTCGGCGCGCCGAGGAGTTGCGCACCGAGATAGACCGGCACAACCGGCTGTACTACCGGGAAAATGCGCCCGAAATCAGCGATTTCGAGTTTGACGCCCTGTTGCGCGAACTTCAGGACTTGGAAAAGCAGTACCCGTCGCTGGTTACGCCGGAATCGCCCACGCAGCGGGTAGGCGGGGCGCCGCTGACGGGTTTTGAGACGGTCGAGCACGCGGTCCCGATGTTGTCCATTGACAACACATACAGTTATGAGGAGATTAAGGAGTTTGATGAGCGGGTCCGGCGTGGTTTGCCACCGCGTGAAAAACCGGAATATGTGGTCGAGTTGAAGATAGACGGTGTGGCTATCTCGATCCTTTACGAGCGGGGCGTGTACGTCCGTGCGGCGACGCGGGGCGACGGCTACCGGGGCGATAACGTGACGCAGAACGTCAAGACGATCCGCAGCCTGCCCATGCGGCTCAAGGGGAAGTCTCCCGACCTGATCGAAGTCCGCGGCGAAGTCTACATGCCGCGCGAAGAACTGCTCCGGCTCAACCAGATCCGTGAGGAAACCGGCGAGCCTCCCCTGGCCAACACGCGCAACGCAACCGGCGGCGCTTTAAAACTGCTCGACTCGCGGCTGGTCGCCCAGCGTCGGCTCCAACTGGCCCTGTACGACATCGCCCCCCTGCCCGGCTCCGACATCGCCTCGCACTGGCAGACGCTCAAGAACCTCAAGGCCTACGGCCTGCCCGTCGATCCGCACGCCGAACGGTGCCCGGCCCTCGACGACGTGATCGCCGTGTGCGAGAAATGGCGGGACAAACGGGCCGGCCTCGATTTCGCCATCGACGGGCTGGTCATCAAGGTGGACTCGGCCGAGCACCGCAGGCGGCTTGGCGCAACATCAAAAGCCCCGCGATGGGTTATCGCGTACAAGTACCCGGCGGAGGTCGCCCGCACCCGGCTTCACACCATCTGGGCCAACGTCGGCAAGACCGGCACTCTCACGCCGGTCGGCGAACTCGACCCGGTCCAGCTTTCCGGCACCACCGTCAAGCGGGCAAGCCTCTACAATTTCGACGACCTTGCCCGCAAAGACCTCCGCGAAGGCGACATTGTCGAGGTGCAGAAAGCCGGCGAGATCATCCCGCAGGTGATCCGGTACGTCCCCGAGTTGCGGCCAAAAGGCGCGAAACGGACGCCGGTCCCGACGAAATGCCCGTCGTGCGGCAGCGAAGTCTATAAGGATCCTGACGGGGTGTACCTGCGGTGCCTGAACGTGGCCTGCCCCCAGCAGGTCAGGACGAGGATCGAGCATTACGCCAGCCGCGGGGCCATGGATATCGACGGCCTGGGCCCCGCCAGCATCGACCAACTCGTCACCCGCAACCTCGTCGCCACCCCGTCTGACCTGTACGTCCTGGACGTCGACACGCTCGCCGGGCTTGAACGGATGGGCCAAAAGAGCGCGTCCAACCTCGTCGCCGCTATCGAAGACAGCAAAAACCGGACGCTCGAGCGGCTGCTCAACGGGCTGGGAATCCGCCACGTCGGCAGCCACGTTGCCGAACTGCTGGCCGGCCATTTCGGCGACATTGATACGCTGATGGCCGCGTCCGAGCAGGAACTGAACGACATTTACGAAGTCGGGCCGACGCTGGCGCGGAGCGTACGCGACTTTTTTGACACCGAGGCCAATCGAAAGCTGGTCGAGAGCCTGCGGGCACACGGCGTCAACATGCGCGAGCGGAGAGCGGTGGGCGGCGGGCCTCGACCGCTTGAGGGCAAGACCATCGTTGTTACGGGTACGCTCAAGAACTATTCGCGCGACACCATCAACGAGCGAATCAAACAACTGGGCGGCCGGCCCAGTTCGAGCGTCAGCGCCAAAACCGACTACGTTCTGGCCGGCGACAACCCCGGCTCAAAAATCGACAAAGCCAAGAAGCTCAAAGTGCCCGTGCTGACTGAAGACGAGTTCGAGACGCTCGCGGAAGGCCGCCCATGAGCGAAAAACGCGTACAGGCGCCCGCTACGCTCGACCAGGAAACCGGCCGCGTGCTCGTGGAAGATATTAAGAAACAAGGCATCTCGCGCGCCGACACCGTCGTGCTCGACCTGCGCGATACAGAAAAGATGGACACTCGCGGCGGCGCGTGGATGGTGGCGCTCGCCCAATACGTCGCCACCCATAATGGCCAATTCCGATATGAGGGCCAGCGCGACGGCGTCGCCGAGTTCATCACCATCATCGAACCCGGACTCCAAACGCCCCCCAAACGACAAAAGGCCGAGGAGGGCTTCTTCGAGGAGATCGGCGGCAGGGCATACAAGTGGCACAGCGAATTCGGCGACTTTATGCGGCTGGTCGTCGATTCCATCTACTGGACCGTCATTGCTCCTTTTGAAGGCAGGGGCTTCCGCTGGAACCTGTGGTTTGAGGAAGTCTATGAGATGGGCGTGAAGGCCGTCAGGATCAACGTCCTGATGAACTTGCTGCTCGGCCTGATCATCGCCATGCTCTCGGCGGCGCAGATCGCGCAGTTCGGGCTGGGCATCTACGTCGCCGACCTGATCGTCATCGCGTTCGCCCGCGAGCTGGCCGCCATCATGACGGCCATCGTCGTATCCGCCCGCACCGGCGCCGCCATCGCCGCCGAGCTTTCCACCATGAAGGTCCAGGAAGAGATCGACGCGCTGCGCGGCATGGGCATCAACGTGGTGCAGTTTCTGGTCGCTCCGAAAATCCTCGCGCTCCTGGTCGTGATGCCCTGCCTCGTGGCGCTGGGCATGATCGCCGGCGTATTGGGCGGCGCGGTTTGGGGCATCGTCGTGCTCGAATTCAGGCCGGACAACTGGTTCAACGAAACACTCGGCGCCGCCAGGATCGACGACGTGATTCAGGGTATGCTCAAGGCAATCGCGTTCGCCATCATGATCGTGCTGGTCGGGTGCCACAACGGGTTCCGCGTTTCGGGCGGGTCGCGCGGCGTCGGCCTCATGACGACACGGGCCGTCGTCATGGATATTTTCTTTATCATCGTTATTGATATAGTGTTCGCTACAATCTTCTACTACATTCTGGACTAGGAAATGACCAACGCTGCGCAACGCGAAAACAATGCCGAACCCGGCCGCGTCATATTCGAAGTCCGCGACCTCGTCGCCCAATACGGCGACACCCGCGTGCTCGACGGCGTGTCATGCCAGATATTTGCCGGCGAAGTGTTCGTCATCATCGGCGCCAGCGGGTCCGGCAAAACGACCCTGCTCAAGCACATGTGCGGCCTGTTGAAGCCGGTGTCCGGCGAGATCCTTTACAACGGCGCCAATATCGCTCAGATGGACGAGGAACAGCTCGCCCGGATGTTGCGCAAGATGGGCATCGCCTTCCAATCCAGCGGCCTGATCGCCTCCATGACGGTCGGCGAAAACGTCGCGCTTCCGCTGCGCGAGTACGGCGAAGTCGACGAGACCCTGATCGAGGCGATCATTCGATTGAAGCTGAGCCTCGTTGGGCTGGCTGCGGCCGAGAACCTCATGCCCGAGGAGTTGTCGGGCGGGATGCGCAAACGGGCCGGCCTGGCGCGGGCGATCGCGCTCGAACCGCCGGTGGTCTTTTTCGACGAGCCGTCTGCCGGCCTCGACCCGATCACGGCCGCCGGCGTCGACGAGCTTGTGCTCGACCTTCGCAAGCTGCTCGGCATCACGTTCATCATCGTCACGCACGAGCTCGATTCGATCCGGCTTGTGGCCGACCGGATTATCATGCTCGACAAGGGCAAAGTCATTTTCACCGGGACTGTCGAAGAAGCTGAGAAATCGACGAACGAGCGGGTGCGCCAGTTTTTTGAGCGCCGCCCGGACGAACATATCACCCAACGGAACATTGTATAATGAAAAAACGCCAGGGGAACTGCGGTGGCAACGCGCAAGCAAAAAGCTAAAGTAGGATTGTTTCTGATCATCTGTGCCCTTCTGATCGCGGGCGGCGTCCTGCTCATATCGGGCTACCGCCACGAGCCCAAGGTCAAGTACTGGAGCGAGTTTCACGAATCCGTCCTCGGCCTGGGCACCAACTCCGTCGTCACGTATCTGGGCGTGCCCGTCGGCACCGTCAGCGACATCCGCGTCACCGACGAATATACGGCCCACGTTGACATGGAAATCATCGTCGCGAAAGTGACGTTGCGGCCCGGGGTCGAGGCCAAGCTCGTGTTGTACAGCCTCGCCACAGGCACGCTGGCCATTGGCCTGTCGGGCGGGGACCCGTCCTTGCCGATGCTGCCCCCCGGCTCGGAAATACCCAGCACGCCGTCGCTCGTTGAAACCCTCAGTTCGCAGATCGAAAAACTGCTGGACAGCGTCAACGAAGTCGTCGACAAGATTAACAGCATTCTGGGCGACGTTGAAGAAGGCGAAGTGAAAGGGCTTGTCGAGAGCGCTTCCGATTTCATGAAGAAAGCCCAGGAGATTGCCGATAACGCCAACGAGTTTATGCAAAAGCTGTCGGACAATGCCGAAGGCGGCATCACGGACTTCCGCGAACTGGTCAAAGACCTGGATGAACTCGTCGGTGACACCAAGGAGACCGTCCTGGCGCTCGAGAAGCAGATCAAGGCGCTGAACCTTGGTGAGACTAACGCGGCGGTCGATAAGGCGCTGCAAAGCATCGACAAGCTGGCCGAACGCCTGCAAGCGACTGCCGGCGCCATCGAAAAAACCGGCGAAGGCGCCAACAACAGCATTCAGAGCATCCAGCTCAACCTCCGTGAGACCCTGCTGGTGCTCAATGAATCGCTGAATTCCATCAAAGATCTGGCCGACTATCTGCTGCAGGACCCGTCCTCGTTGATTCGCGGCAAGGGCCGGCCCAAGGGAGAATGATCCATGTACCGAATCTCCATCCTCGCTTTGCTGATCGCTGCGGGTTGCGCAACGCCGACCTATCAGCCTGTCACGTCGTTCGCCATCGAACCCAAGATAGACGTCCCCCAGGCGACGCCCACAGGCGACACCCTCGGTGTCCGCCCACTCGAATACGGACGGCCATACCGCCAGCCCATCGCATACCGCGACAAAGGGCTCATCCTCGGCAGCTTTGACAAGTACCACTGGGCCGAACTGCCCCGCGACACCGGCACCCGCGCCCTCGTCGACGCCATCACCGCCACACGGAGGTTTCAGGACGTCGGCCACGCGGCGCTTATGTCAAGGCCCAACCTCCTGCTCACCGGCCAGTTGCGTAAGTTCGACCTCGACAAAACCGGCGACCCATGGAAAGCCCAGGTCGAAATCAGCCTCAGTCTCCGGCCCGCGCTCGAATCCAACGTGGTCTGGTCCGGCGTCCTGGACGGCACGGCGCCACTCGCCACAAACGACATCGCCGCCCTCCCAGAAGCCATGAGCCAAGCCGTCGCCAACATCGCCACCCAAGCCGCAACCGCCATAGCCGCCGCACAACTGCCGCCGCAAAAGTAGCCGCCTGGCCTTGATGTGCAGGCGAGACGCCCGCACCACAACAGCACGAATACAAAGCTTTTTGATTGTGGTGCGGGCGTCTCGCCTGCACGTGTTGGATTCGCCGACGTTGGCAATGTCGGCCTACTGAGGTCGTTCAGGTTTGGCGTCATGCAGTGGATTTAAGCTTTGATGGAAGGTTTAGCGTGCTGGACGGTGTAGGTCCGAATTCCGATTCGGACCGGAATATCCATCGGCCCGGTCCCATTCAGAAATGGGACCTACGTTTTCGGCTGTTTGTTTTCATCGTTCGCACGGGAGGCAAAGCCTCGCGACAGGCTGTCCGAAATGATTTGTGATTTTTCTTGGGGACAAGTTGTAGAATGCGTGCGATCTTTTTTGCGGGAGAAACGACATGATCAACGGGCGGATGTGTTTTGGGGTGATTGTTGGGAACCGGGGGTTCTTTCCGGCCGAGTTGGCGCGGCAGGGGCGGGAGTTTTTCTCGTCATTGTTGGAGCGGCTTGGCTACTCTGCCGTTATGCTCACCGATAAAGACACGAAGTTCGGGTCGGTCGAGACGTGGCAGGACGCGAAGAAGTGCGCGGGGTTGTTCGCGGCGCACCGTGGCGAAATCGACGGCATCCTTGTTACGCTGCCCAACTTCGGCGACGAACGCGGCGTTGCCGACACGATCAAGCGTGCGGGGCTTGACGTGCCGGTCCTCGTACATGCATGGGAAGACGAGCCCGGTAAAATGGCCATCGCGAACCGGCGCGATTCGTTCTGCGGCAAGATGAGCGTGTGCAACAACCTTGTTCAGTACAACATACCGTTCAGCCTGACGACGCTCCACACGATGGACCCGGCGCAACCAGGCTTTGAGCGGGAGTTGCATTGGTTCGCGGCGGTGTGCCGGGTCGTCAACGGCCTGCGCAAATGCCGCGTTGGCGCGCTGGGCGCGCGGCCCGCGGCGTTCAACACGGTGCGGTTCAGCGAGAAACTGCTCGAGGAATCGGGCATCAGCGTCGAGACGCTCGACTTGTCCGAGGCCTTGGGCCGGTCCAACGCGCTCGACTCCGCGTCGCCGGAAGTCCGCACCCGGCTGGACAAAATCCGGGCGTATGCCACAATAGCGGGCGCGCCGCCTGAAGCCGCGCTGGTCAAGATGGCCAAGCTGGGCATTGTGATCGATCGGTGGATGGACGAGTCGGAATTGGACGCCGTCGCCGTTCAGTGTTGGACGGCCATCGATGAGTATTATGGCATTTACCCCTGTACGGTCATGAGCATGCTCAGCGAGGGGCTCCGTCCCGCGGCGTGCGAAGTCGACGTCTGCGGGGCGGTCGCGATGCACGCGCTCGCGCTCGCCGCGCAACACCCAAGTTATCTGCTCGATTGGAACAACAATTACGGGGCCGAACCCGACAAGTGCGTCTGTTTCCACTGCTCAAACCTGCCCAAGAGCGCGTTGCGGGATCCCGCCGTCGATTACAACCAGTTGATCGCCGACTCGACCGATAAGGACACGACCTACGGGATCGTCCGGGGCAGAATCAAGCCGGGCCCGCTCACCTACGCCAGAGTCAGCACGTTCGATTCGGAAGGCATGATCGGCGCATACGTGGGCGAGGGTCGGTTCACGGACGACCCGCTCGAGACGTTCGGCGGGTACGGCGTCGCCGAGATCCCGAACATGCAACTTTTGCTGCAATATATTTGCGAAAACGGGTTCGAGCACCACGTCGCCATGACGCACGGCGAATACGCCCGGGCGGTGTTCGAGGCCTTTGACACGTACATGGGCTGGGACGTTTACTGGCACCGAGGTTAACAAAGAAAAGGGACATAAAGGACTTAAAGGACATAAGCGACAACTTTTTTTCACCAGACACTCAAAGTGTTTCTTGATTGTTT
>JAPLKX010000317.1 GCA_026387845.1 Candidatus Hydrogenedentota bacterium
GCTACCAGCCCCGGCTCGGCAATAAACGGGCCGGTATAGGCGGCTTCAAGCAGGTTGAGTTGGCCTACGGTGAGGGCGTCCGGGTCGTATGCGACCGGCCCCGGCTTGATCGCCTCGAGTTGCTTGCCCACGGCTGGCAGAAAGCTGCCTTTTGCCTCCTCGATGCGGCAATGGGCGATCTCGCCCCGGGCCTGCTCGATAAACCGGCCGTCGCACAGGAAAACGGCCTCATCGCCCGTGACAATCAGGGCCGACTTATCGCCCGTGAAGCCGGTGAGGTAAAAGTTGTCGGGTTCGGACAGGCTGACCCAGGCTTCAGCCTCCGTTCGGTCCAGTTTTCTCCGCAGTGCCTCGATGCGGTCCTGAAACGCCGCCATGGGTGTTACTCGTTGACAAGCCGGGCCGCAGCGATCAGGGCGAGCCGGTAGCTGTCGGCGCCAAACCCGCTGATGACGCCTCTTGCGACGGGGCTGATGTAGCTGTGGCGGCGGAAGTCTTCGCGGGCGTAGACGTTGCTGAGGTGGACTTCGATAGTGGGCACGGGGAGCGCGGCGATGGCGTCTCGCAGGGCCACGCTGGTATGGGTGTATCCCGCGGGGTTGATGATGAGGACGTCGGCCCAGCCCGCCGCTTGCTGGACGGCAGTCACCAGTTCGCCCTCGGAGTTTGACTGGTGCGTCTTGATTTCAGCGCGGAGCCGCGCGCCTTCCTCGAGTAGCATGGCGTTGATTTGGTCGAGTGTTTTGCTGCCGTAGATGTCGGGTTCTCGCGTTCCGAGCATGTTGAGGTTGGGTCCGTGCACCACAAGTACGCGCATGATGTTGTCTCCTATGCGGTCGGTTCAGAACTGGAGTTCCGCGGTTTCCAGTTCGCCGGCCCGGCGTATCAACTGCCAGGCTTCTGTACACATCTGTTCGGCTTCGGGCGAAGATTTTCCGGTAGCGTTCTGGGCTGCTTTTCTCAGCGTCCGGCCGTAATTGCGCTTGGCGTTCCCGTACTGGCGCAGGACGTTCCCCGACGAGGGAAACAGTTCAGCGGCCGTTTTGAATTCCGCCAGGCCGTTGTCCATGATACGCCTCCAGGTTGTGCTGTCGGTTTCGATGTTGGCGCGCATCCACAACGCCTGGCCGAGCATCAGCCGGTATCCGAATTCGCGGGGGCTTCTGCGCACGGTTTCCTGCGCCCACGTCACGGAATCCAGGACACACCGGCGCCGGGTCTCGCCGTCAGGCAGCGACCGGCTCAGGAGGTCGTACCATTTGACCAACTCGGCGGCCAATTTGGCGTCGTAGGGAAAGATGGTGTCGGCGTCTTTGAGTTGAGCGAGCCAGGCGTCGGCGAAGGGCAGGATGTGCTGTTTGGCTTTCTCGAAGTCGCTGACCACAAACGCGGCGTCGCGCGGGATGGGTTCGTCGGGCCGGAGCCGCCGCATGGTACCGGGCTTGCTCCCGGCGACCTGGAACGAGCCGGCGGCTTCGAGCGCGCTCCTCAGCGGCACGAGGTCGGAGAGGTGGGTAACGGCAATTGCGCGCGGTTTGGTGGCCTTTTCAGTCTCTTCAGGCGGGGGGAAGAAAAACTTGGCTTCGTAGAAAAATGTCTCCATCGTGTTGTCGTCGCCAACGCCGAGAAACTCACCGCGGCTCTTGATGAAATCGGACAGGTAGACCCTGAACGCCATCCCGGCCACGAGTGCCGCCATCAGCAACAGGGGCAGCGCCACGAGTTGATAGATCGACCGCCGCTTGACCAACGCTGCGGAAGTGGCCGGCGCGGATTCCTCTTCTTTCAGGAGTCCGAGGGATACCAGCAGGCCCGCTGCCAGAAACGCGAAGAACGCAACGGAGGGGTCGTAGAAATCGAAGTCAATAACCGAATGTGCCAGGACGGCCAGCAAACCGGTGTACAGCCCCAGCAGTTCCCAGCGCCTTGTCGGGTCCTGCTCCGAAAGAACCCGTTTGAGGCCCCACCATGCCATGTAAAGCCAGAATGAGCAGAAAAGGGCAAAACCCAGGATGCCGGTCTCGCAGAGGACTTGCAGGTAGTCGTTATGTGCGACGGTGACAGCGCCGGCCCCGGCCGGTCTGTAGTTTGGATAACACTCGCCGAAGTTACCCCAGCCAACGCCGGTCCAGAAGTTGTCGAGGGCCATGTAAATGCCCGTGCGCCAGTAAGAGAGCCGCAGCCGGAACGTAGCGCCACTGGCAAGATCGGAGACGGTCATGTCGCGGCCCTGAGGGGTGAGGTCGCCCGTATCCACTTGACCGGGTTGGGCCGGCGCGGCCAGAGCCGCTTGGGCCGGGGCGGCTTGTGTTGTGGGCGCAGGCGCGGGCGTGTCGGCGGCCAGGAAGGCGGCGAGCACCACCGCCAGCAGCAGCAGTAACGCGGCGGACGGGACGGCTTTCGCCCCTCTGCGGCGCAAGAAGCCCCTTCGTGCCCCAGCGAGCACCGCCGCCACAAGCACGACCGCCATCACCAGGGCCAGCATGCCGCCGCGGGAGTAGGTCAGCCACAGCATCCACACCTCCCCCACCGCCAGCACCGGGAGCACGCCCACGCGCGTCCAAAGCCAGAGGCATGGGAACCCGCCGCGTTTCAGGGCAACCGCCGCGCCCCCGGCGAGAGCCACCGGGGCTATCACGACAAAAACGGCAAAGGGCAGCCAGTTGGCGGAGTTCGCCCAGGCAATCACTTTCAGGCCGCCGGCGACAGCACGCATGCTGAGAACGAGCGTGACCGTGAAATACGTGATGCAGACCAATGCCAGCCACGTCAGCGATACTGTAAGCGTAACAGCCAGCGGGGATGCTTCCCCGGAGCGTTCCGGGGCAACGGGCTGTTGGCGCCGGCGGGCAAATGCGCGGAACGACTGGACCATTTCGGCGACCGTGATGGGGATGGCAAGGATGAGGAACCCGGCGAGCGCGTTGGGAAACAGCAAAGACCCGGAAGCGCGGTTGGTCTGTAGGCGGTGTATGAGCTGTGCGGTGTCGGCGTTGCCGCCGAGGCGGGTCTGCAGGACGTACGAGTCGGACATCACCATTTGGCGCATCATGGGCAGAATGTAGTTGAAATGGATGAAGCTGTACAGGGTCTCGGTGAGGAACGACGCGATCACGGCGGTCACGACGATAGTGATGCCGGTACGGGACCGGACCCCGTTCACGACTGCCAAGAAGAGGAAAAAATGACCCGCCCAAATAACGGCCGACCGATACGAGGCGCTGTACTGGACGGTCGTGGCCAGCGTCATCAGCCCCGCCAGCCAGAAACACCCCAGCAGGAGCGTGGCCAGTTTGAGCCGGGGCTCGGCGCCCCGCATCAGCATCCGCGCAAGAAAGACGCACGCCAAAAGCAGAATCGCCCAGACAAAATAAAAGTTGTCGGTGGGCCATGTGGCGCCGTCAAGCAACGGCCGGGCCAGGATCAGCGGGACAAGCCCGAGCGCAATCGGCTCGCGGAGAACGCGCCGCCAGAGAGGATCGGCGGCCCGGCCGGGGCCGTCCGCCTCTGGATGAACCGGCAGCGGGGCGGGAGCAGGACCGCGTTTTTTGATCTTGGCCATCTGCTATTTCTCTGCCTCGCACGTTGAAAGGATGAAGGATGAAGGATGAAGGATGAATAAAGAACGGAACAAACACCCGCAGCCGCCAAGAAACATCTTAACTCTCGACAAAACTTGAGCGAAAAACAGCGACTGACTCGATTTCGGCAGTTTGAAATCGTGTCTGTGGATTTGGTGAAAAACTGGAACAATGGCATTGGAGCCGCAAAAAGCGGGGACAGTTGGCCATGAGGTTTTGCCTCCCCCGTAAACGATGAAAACAAACTGCCGAAAAAGTAGGTCCCATCTCCGAATGGGACGGGCACGGGGAGTTGTCCAGTCCGAATCGGAATTCGGACCTACGCTGCCTGCATCAGTTGGAATTTTCAGAGCAGACACGCTTTTCAAACTGCCAAAAAGCGAGTCAGTCCCCGTTTCTTGCACTTGTTTGTTGAGGTTTTCTTGAGGCGTCTGGGGATTCGTGGGTTTTTCACCACCTCGTCTATCCCTGCTTTTCGCGACCAGGCCTGTTTTTCGCTGCATTTCAATCATAGTGGGAGACCTTGCTGCAACTGATCGGCGCGGCGGAGCATTTGTTGGCCTTCATTTATGAGTCTTGCGGCATCCTGTGCCAGGGTTGAGCCTCGCTCGGCGTCTTTTTCGATTGCCTGCCCGTAATTTACGAGCGCCCGCCCGTATGCGCGGGTCGTATTGGGGCTGGCTGGAAACAATTGCATCGCCTGCTTGTACGCTTCCAGGCCTTCCTGGAAAAAACGCCAGCGCGCGGCGGGGGCCGTCTCGATATTGGCCCTCAGCCACAGGGCCTTGGCGAGCGCGGTCCGGTATTGGAACTCGCGGGGGCTGCGGCGCACGGTTTCCTGTGCCCACTTGGCGTATTCGAGGATATACCGGCTGCGGGTGTCGCCGTCCGGCAACGCGAACACCATCAGATCGTACCATTTCATGAAGTAAGCGGCCAGTTTGGCGTCATGCGGGTAGAGTGCGTCGGCCCGCTGCAGCATGGACAGCCAACCCTCCACGTACGGGAGGATTTGCTGCTTGGCTTTCTCGATATCGGTAACGACGTACAAGGCGCTCCTCGGGACCGGCTCCTCCGGCTGCAACCGGCGCACTTTGGGCGGGTTTCCCTCACGGACAACGAAACTGCCGATGGCTTGGCGCGCGGCGGCGTCCGGCAACAGCCCGCCGAGGTGACGGGCCGGGATGGCTTTTAGCTTGGAATTGGAAGTGGCCTCGCCCGCGGGCGGGAAGAAGAATTGGCCGTCGCTTAAGATTTGATCGAGCTTCTGATCGTCGCCGACGGCCAAGAACCGGTACCCGCAGATCATCAGATCGGGGATGTAAACGCGCAGTCCCATGCCGCAAATCAGCGCCGCTATAAGCAGAACCGGCAGGGCCACGATTTGGTATGCGGTGCGTGCCGTGGACTTGGCGGGAGCAGGTTCGGGCGCGTTAAGCAGGGCCCGGGAAACGAACAGGCCCGCCGCAAGGAATGCGAAAAAGGCGAGGGCCGGGTTAAAAAAGTTAAAATCGACCAGCGAATGGGCCAGAAATGCCAGCAGGCCCGCGTAAAGGCCGACCAGTGTCCACCGTTCGGCGGGGTCGGTTTCGCGGTAGATGCGCGCCGCGGCCCACGCCATGAAATACGCCCAAAACGCCATGAACAGGGCAAAGCCGCCGATGCCGGTTTCGCACAGGGCCTGGAGGTAATCGTTGTGGGCCGCCTTGACCTCGCCGGCCCCCGGCTGCTTGTAGTTCGGGTAGACGGTTCCGAAATTACCGAGGCCGACGCCGGTCCAGAAGTTGTCGGCGGCCATTCTGAGACCAGTTTGCCAGTACGAAACGCGCAGCCGGAACGAGGCGGGGTTCATGAGATCGGCGGCGGTCAGGTCCATGCCCTCTTTGGTGATAGGGATGGCAGCGGGCGGCGCGGTCTGTGCCGCGGGTGCGGGCGGTTCTGGCGCAGGCGGTGGCGGTCCCTGGCCAATCAGGGCGGGAATCGCCGCCAGCAGGAGCAGGATGGCGGCTATGGAGGCCGCCTTGCCGCGGATGCGCGCGGCCCTCATGCTCGCCGCCACCATCAGCGCCGCCGACAATGCGGTTGCGGCGGCAATGGCCAGTATGCCGCCGCGCGAAAACGTCAGCCAAAGCGCGGCCGCCTCGATCACGAGCAGCAACGGCAGCAGCACGCCGCGAAGCGATAGCCACAAAACCCGGTAGCCCCGTTTCTTCAGGATGAGAGACATCGCCGCGGCGGCAACCAACGGCGCTCCCGCTGTCGTGATGCTCCAAAACTTGAGGTAGCCCCAGCCGGCGCGCCTCAGGCTGCCGTCGCCCAAGCAAACCAGTGGACCGTGGCGCCAGACCGCATGCTTCGCAGGCGGATACTCGAACATGCCAATTGCCTCGGTAATCAGATGGGCAACGACCGCCAGGAGGAACCAGAACGCAAGGGTCGTCAGCACGTGCTGCCAGGGCGTGGGTAAATCCCGGGGCGGCGCCGGAAGCTTCTTCCACAGCTCGCGCAAAGCCACGACAGCCTGCGCCGCGACAATGGGCAGCGAAAGGACGAGGAACGCGGCGAGGGCGTTGGGATACAGCAGCGAGCCGAACGCCCTGTTGACCTGGAGCCGGTGGGCCAATTCGGCGCTGGCGATGTCGGCGCCGAACCGTGTTCGGACCAGACTGGGGTCGCGCAATATGGTTTCGCGCACCAGGGGCAGAATGTATTGGTAGTGGAAAAGGCTGTAGGCGGATTCGGCGAGGACGGAAGCGAGGAATGCGGTGAGCACGATGGCGAAGCTGGCGCGAGTCCGTACGCCATTCACGACGGCCAGAAACAGGAACAGGTATCCGGCCCAGATGATTACGGCCCGGTACGTTAAATTGAATTGCACGGTCGTGGCGAACGTAATCAGCCCGACCAGCCAAAACCCCGCCAGCAGCGCCGTGCCCCACTTAAACCGGGGTTCCGCTCCCTTTACCAGCATGCGCGCAACGAAAAGGCAGGCCAGCACAATGGCGCCCCAAACAAAATAGAAGTTGGCCGTCGGATAGGTGACTCCGTCCAGCCATGGGCGCACCAGGATAAGCGGCGTCAGGCCGATGGCGACGGGCTCGCGCAGGATGGCGCGCCATATCGGCTTGGGCGCGTTGCCGGTTTCTGCGGGCGGCGAGGCGGGCGGGGTGGGGACCGGTTTTTCCAGACTCCGGCCGGCCCTCATTCGGTGTTGTCTCCGTTTTTCTTGCCGGCGTTCATCAACAGCACAATGAGCAGATACACGCCGAGGGTCTGCGCCAGGACTATCATGACGCCGCGTTGACCGAGCCGGCTGAGAAGGGCGCCGCCGAGGCCCGTCACGGCCGCAACAAGGAAGATAAACTCGACAGCCTGCCGCGGGGACATGCCGAGTTTTACAAGGCGGTGCGAGAAATGCCGTTTATCGCCCTTCATGATGGACTCGCCGTGCCGCCACCGGATAAACACGACGCTGCTGATGTCGAACAGCGGCACGCTCAGGGCGAGGAGCGGCGCCGCAACCGCTATGGGAGACGGCGTCGACGCGATATGGAACGTCCCCATGATGGCCACGGACGCCAGCAGGTACCCGCAAAACATCGCGCCGGCGTCGCCCATGAAGATTCGGGCCGGGCTCAGGTTGTGGTAGAGGAACCCGGCGACCGCACCCGCAAAAACAACCAGCACCAGCCGGACGAGGTATTGCTCGTATGGCTGGACGGCCAGGAAGAACGAGAAAGCGGCAATTACGGACACGCCGCCCGCAAGACCGTCCATATTATCGAGGAAATTGAGCGAGTTGGTGAGCGTGACCACCCAGAGCACCGTCAAGGCCGATGAAATCCAGATGTTTCTGAAGATAAACATCTCGATGCGCATACCGGACACCACCAGGACCAGCGCCGCAATGATTTGGCCCGCCAGTTTAACCTCCGGGCTGAGGATCTTGAGGTCGTCGACGATGCCAAGCACGAAAATCACAAGCCCGCCCGCCAACAGGCCGGTGAGCTTTACGGTGCCGTTGTCGCCGAACGTAGCGTCGAACTGGCTGAGCAGCCAGTCGTTGCCGTACTGGCTCATGAGCGCGAGCACGGCGAACGTGCCGAGGATCACGATGTAAAACGAGGCCCAAATCGCCACCCCGCCCATCAGCGGCACCGGAATCGAGTGAACCTTGCGCTCGCCGGGCTGGTCGAGGAAATTCCAGCGCAGCGCGGCGCGGCGCGCTACGTCGGTAAGCAGTACCGAGATGAGAAACGACGCCGCCAGCGACACCGCCATCACAAAATACCAATTCGCTGTCATCCTAAAGCTTCCTGGTACAGTTCAAACTCGGCCCGGGCCGCGCGTTCCGCGGTAAACTCGGCGCGGACTCGGTCTCTCGCAAACGCCCCGAACCGCCGCCGGAGCGGTTCATCGTCCAGCAGGGCGTTAATGGCGTTGGCCAGCGCGTCGGGGTCGGCGGGCGCAACGTTATAACCGGTCTGCCCGTCGAGGTTGGCGAACTCGACCCCGGTGCCCAGCCGCGTGGCGACCACGGGCTTTCCGCAGGCGTGGGCCTCGAGGATCGAGATGCCGAACGCTTCACTGCGGGCCACGGACGGAAATGCGAACACGTCGCACCCGTGGAGGTGATCCACCAAATCGGGCTGAGCCAACTCGCCCGGGAAAAATACCCTGACGCCCAACTTGTGGGCCATCGATTCAACCGCGGGCCGTTCCGGGCCGTCGCCCGCGATGACGACCGGGGCCTTTATGCGCGGTGCCGCGCGCACCAGGTGCGGCAGGCCCTTGTAGTACCGGTGCCGGCCTGAGAATAGAACGTAACCGCCGCCGTACCGCTCGCGCAATGCGGAGACTCTGGCCGGGTCGGGATGCGCGAACTCGTCCGGCATGATGCCAAGCGGCACCACCCGCACCCGTGGCCCGGCCGCCCCGCCACCCCGGGCAAGCACCGCCTGCAGCGTCGCCGAAGTCTGGACGTACTGTTCAGACGTTGGTAAAATCATAGCAGCTTTGGAAAGGAAATGCATCAGGAACGGGGCGTAAATGCGCATCGCCGACGCCTGCCGAACCACATCGCTATGGTAACGGACCACGAGCCGGCCCCGCGGCCGGCTGAGCAGGTAGCCAAGCTCGGCCGTGGGATTGGGGACATGCACCACCAGGACGTCGGCGCGCCGCGTACGCATGTAGTAAGGGAAAAGGGGCGAGACCGGCGCGCTTTGAAACCGGCCCCACT
>JAPLKX010000075.1 GCA_026387845.1 Candidatus Hydrogenedentota bacterium
CCCTTACCTGCCGACTTCGATGAAGACGCGAAGCATCCATGCAGAGGTTCCTCGATAGGTTCCTCTGAAACCGTGATGCTTCCGTCGGTCTTCTCGATAGGAGCGTACCATGCGAAGCTGTCGCCGTACTGGCCTTTGAGCTCGGCGCCATTGATGCGTACCGGCAGTTCCATTCCCGGAGTTGCACTCGACGGAATACGGAAGCGCAAGACCGCCAGCGTACCCGCCAGGGATGTCTTGCCATTGGCCAACGCCGTGGCGTTGCTCATTCCGATTTGTACGTAGCCGGCGGTCTCGGCGTTGTTTTTCAGATTAAAGTTCTCGGTCAGTTCGCCATGCAGAACGCTTTCAAGCGTCAGAGTGGCGGGGTAGCTCACGGTGAGGTTGAGGCCGGCCAGCCCTGTGGCGTCGTCAATTGTAATGGGGACATCTACCGATTCGCCGGGCATACCGGATGCCGTACTCGCACCTACGCTGACGGCGTCAAGCGACTTCAGTGCCGACACCAGCGCTTCATCCTCCAGCGCGGACTTCTCGTCCTGCTGCGGTGGGTTCGGAGGCAACCCCACCGCCAACCGCTGGCAGATGATGGCGTCAGCGCTGTCAATAACGCCGTCGGCGTTGAGGTCGCCCGCCCGCTGCTGGCACTCGTCAGGGATCACGAGTCCGACGGAAATCTGCAGCAGGATGATTACGTCGGCACTGTCTATGGCGCCATCGCCGTTCATGTCCCCCTGCATGCAGCCGGAGTCAATGCAGAACATGCCCGTGTCGGTGTAGTCGACGGGCAGCAACGCGGGCGTCGGGTCATAGAATTTCACCTCACTGTACCAGGTGTCGCCGCAGTCTCCGTCTTCGGCGCTGCTCTTCGGGCACACCAGCACATCGAACAGATGCCCTTCACCCACCAGGGTCTCGGCGCCACCAATGCCGGAGATCTGAATGTGCCCCGGGCTTACCTGGTTCCACAAGAAGGCCGTGTGTACCGTCACCGCCGTCCGCTCCACCTGGATGCTGGTGGATTCGATGACGGCTGAATCGAACCGGAAGTCGATATCCAGCCCCTCGGGATCGATACCGGCCGCATTCACCACGCTCAAGGGGATGCGCACACATTCACCCGGCACCGTCGACACATCCGGCAGCCACACGACAATCTGCCCCGAAGTACACGCCGGACCCGCCGGCTCGCTCTCATTCTCAGCCAAGTCCACCGCTGTCACTTCGTAGCAGTAGTTTTCACCCGACACGGCCGTGTCGTCCACGTACCGCGTGTCCTCGTAGGGCGTGTCCGTCAGCCGCACATAAGGCCCTTCCGCTAAGGCCGCCTTGTAAACGTAATACCCCGCAAGATCAGACTCCGTATTTGCATTCCAGGTAACCAAGACCTGGTCCACACCTGCACGGGCCGACAGGCCCGTCGGCATAGCTGGCGGCAAGTCTTCGCCTTCCCCTTCCCCTTCTCCTTCGCCTTCGCCTTCCCCTT
Organism: Candidatus Hydrogenedentota bacterium; assembly: GCA_026387845.1. Taxonomy (GTDB): domain Bacteria; phylum Hydrogenedentota; class Hydrogenedentia; order Hydrogenedentales; family SLHB01; genus JAPLKX01. The sequence continues at coordinate 1,487 of JAPLKX010000075.1, forward strand.
CGCCTTCACCTGCCTGTGTTACCGTGACGATCTTCGGGCTCCCTTGAGCGTCCGGAGCCGCAACCGTCACATGCCCCACGCGTTCGGCGCCGGTGTTCGCTCCGAAGTTTGCGGTCAGAGTCGCGTTGGCGCTGCCCGACACTTGGTCAACCGTCAGCCATGTATCGGCGGGATTGACTGTCGCGCTCCAATTGAGCGTGCCGCAGCCCGTACTCGAAATATCGAACGTCGTGCTGCCTGAAACGGCGCCAACGTTGCGATTGTCAGGTGTTACGCTGAGTACCAACGGCTCGCCGCATGCTTGCGTTACGGTCACCGTCTTCGGGCTGCCTTGAGCGCCCGCAGCCGTCACCGTGATATGCCCGACGCGTTCGGCGCCGGTGTTCGCTCCGAAGTTTGCGGTCAGAGTCGCGTTGCCGCTACCCGACAGTTGGTCAATCGTCAACCAAGTGTCCGCGGCGTTGACGGTGGCCGTCCAGTTCAGCGTGCCGGAACCTGCATTCGCAATGTTGAAGGTCGTAGACCCCGCAGCCGAGCTTACCGGTCGGTCGAGCGGCGTCACCTCAAGGATCGCATCATCGCCCAAAATGGTATAAATGTGCGTCGCGTTCGAACCCAGAATGGCCCCTGACGGATCAGACAGCGTGACAATGATTGTCTCATTCTGTTCGGACTGCGAATCATTGATGATGGTTATGGGAATAGACTTGCTCGTCTCTCCCGGTGCGAAGACGAGCTGGTTGCCATCGATTGAATAGTCTTCGCCGCTCGTCGCCGTGCCCCCCGTAACCGCGTAATTCACTGTTACCTGCTCCGTGGGAGAAGGAGCGACGTTGACGCACAGTTGCACTGAAGTGATGCTTTCCGTTCCACTCGAACTTGCGGAGCAAAACTGAACTGATAGAACCGTGAATTCATCCGCCCCGATGTCTGTCCCCAGCCCCATGGGGCGCGGCTCGCCGTCATAGTCTTCCGTAAGCCCTCCGGGCATGCCCGCATCGATGTTCTGAGAATCTCCAGCGAGATGAAAGTCTGCCGGGTCGTTGGACTCAGGGCTCGCATTCACAAATCCCGGTTGCCAATTGTGATTGCCCCGGAACGCGGAGACTACAAGCTCGATATAGGAAAAATCGTTGCCAAGTGGTTGCGCGTTAACGTAGACGATATCGGCAACGCTGAAGAAATCATTGTGTTCAATGCCACCGTCGAAGATGCCTTCGCCGTAGATGCCGGCTTCGACATTGGAGAAGATGTTGTTCCTGAGGACCGAACCCGATGCATCCGCCCGAATCCTGACGCTTGGCCCCGGCCCATCAGCCCCGTAGAAAGTGTTATTCAGCAGGGTTACCGCACCATCAATCGCATCGATCGTGTTGACGCTTCCAAGAAAGAAATTGTTCGACACGGTGATGCTCTCGGCCCCCGGATAGAGAGAACAACTCGACTCGGTGTTGTCGGCAAACAAATTACGAACAACCGAAGCCGGCCCTCCCTGCAATCCCACTCGATTCGCAACAAACTGGTTTTGTGCAACAGTACCCGGCCCCCAGCCGGACAACCCAATTCCGTTCTGTTTGAAAACGTTGTTCGCTACGTTTCCCGTCAGAGCACAGGAAAGCCCTTGGACGTAATTAGCCTCGAAAGTATTGCCGACTATGTCCCCCGCGATGGTGCCCATGTCGAATCCATATAAGGTGCCTGTAACGACGTTACCTGTGATGCTTCCGCTAAACGATGAAGGGCCATACATCGCATAGTTACCTCCGGCGAAGCGGTTATTGGCCAGATTGCCCGACATCATTCCACCAACGCCAATGCCACCGACACCCGTGAAAGTGTTGTTCGTAACGTCCACCCCAAAATCGCCGCTGCAGGAGATACCCCAGTTACCCCAGCCCGGACCAGAAAATGCGTTGTTCTTGACTGAAAAGGGGCTTATGCCAGATATCAGTGTCACGGCGGTCGTGCTGCTGTCGAAGGCACAGCCCTCAATCACACCGGAGCAGCGACCAAGCTCGCACAGAGTCCCGTCGTACATCTCACTCTGCTTGAGTGAGAAACCTTTGAACACGAAGCTATCCAGGTCCCCACCTTTCAGCAGGATCGGGGCGTTTCCGGTTACGATCTCACCACTTATCACGCAGTTATCGACGCCATCCTCGCCCTGCATCGTCATGCCGTTTCGAATAGTAATCGGAAACACTTCGCGTTCACCGACGGGCTTTGCCGTGTTCCCGTCGTATGTCCCGGCTTTGATGTGAACAAACCATGGGTCGGGCGTTCCACGGTTGGCCATTGTGATCATGGCGTAGGTGATCGACTTAAATGGGTCCTCTGCGGTCCCTTGCGTGGTTGATGTGTTGTGGCCGTTGGCCTGAGCGACGTAGATGTGCGTCGTAGCGGCAAAGACCGGCATCGTAACGGCCACCAAGGCCATGAGGAAAAGCAACGCTCCCGCCGCGCGAATGTGGTTCATACAAGTCCCGCTCATGTTCGTTTCCTCCCTTTTCGTTTGTTCCTGCCCGGTGTTCCCACCTTCCTGGGCTGTCACCATGATTCCCCGAGATTCCCCTGCTCGCGCCCATGAGAGGCCCATGTGATGCCTATAATAGGCGTATTGTTCGCTGGTGTCAAGACGCCGCATACATCATCATCCTCAGCGGATTCCTATTCACAAGATTCGCCCGCGGCCAATGGCAACACATCCGAATCTTCTCCGAAGACGTGGCTACGCCGATATAGGCATGACCGTGGAGTACAGCGCGAGCTGGCTACTCTACGGGCGCTTCCCCAAATCCGTCCACGTAGGTCCCCTTCCGAAGCGTCCTCCGGTATGTCCGAGAAGGACCTGCGTCAAGCAGGCCACGTTGTCACTGCGGCGTGGCCTGCTGGTCTGTCTTACTTGATTCCGATCTCAGCACACACGCGCCTTGCCGCGGCGCACAACACCTGTCAAAGCGCCGGTCAGCAGAGCCAGCAAGATGAGATCCCCGTGTGACGTGGGGCCACCCTTACCTGCCGACTTCGATGAAGACGCGAAGCATCCATGCAGAGGTTCCTCGATAGGTTCCTCTGAAACCGTGATGCTTCCGTCGGTCTTCTCGATAGGAGCGTACCATGCGAAGCTGTCGCCGTACTGGCCTTTGAGC
>JAPLKX010000071.1 GCA_026387845.1 Candidatus Hydrogenedentota bacterium
TCGACTGCGCGTCGTGGGGAACCTCTAGCCCTAGTCGCGTGGCGTGATCGAATGTGCGAGTTAGCGTCTCGATGGCGGAAATCTTAATGAAGATCCGATTGCCTCGTGAGACGGCATAGAGAATGTCAAGTAACTTGGGCTGAAGGGTCTGCGATATCACGTGGAAGTCATCAAGGAAGATGAATAGTTCGCCTCCCTGCGCGTGCAGTGGGGCTACCATCCGCCTAATAGCGGGCAATAGTCGCCGGATAGACGCCTCTTCAATTCCGGGTTCTTGCACCTTCGCAGCCAACTTGCGGTATGCTTCGATGTCCTTGAGGAATGGAGCGGTTTGTTCAAGCACATCGCGGAGAACATCGCCGATGACACCGTCATCGTCGCGCCGTGAGTATACTTGCATGTCGATCCAGACGGAGTGGTGACGCGATGGTTCACGAGAATGCATAGCGTACAGCAAGAGTGTGGATTTTCCCGCACCGCGGCGTCCAAAGACAATGTGATTCGCCGATGCTGTGATTTGTTCTTCCGCGCCGAAAACGGATTTCGTGTATCGAGTAAGGAATTCTTTCTCGAAGGTAAAGCGATTGATATTCAGGCTCTCCGACAATGTTCGAAGCAGAAGCTTCCCCTCTGCTCCCTGCAGGAGGTTGCCTCCTGACTGCCTGATCAAAGTTGCAAGGGGAATTTCGGGATCTTCGCCCGCGCAGTGCTGACGCGCCTGCTCAAGGATGCCAAAGAGTCGCTCGGTCGGACTCGCAACCTTGATGATAAGGACGACATTTCCCTTGGTCTCTCGAAGCTCGCTATAGAGATTGGTAAGCCCAGAACACGCCTCAAACTCTCGTTTGATCTTTTCCGCTAAGTTGGCGTCAAGTTTCATGTGTGCTCCTATACGATGAGACCCTTCCCTCTCAGATACTGCTTCGAGTCCTGCAGGAAACTCGTCACCAACGCAGTGGACACCACCGAGTCGAGAACAAGGGCACTCGCACGGGCTAGATGATCGTAGTCGCACGTGTTTCTGTCTGCACGCAGTACTGCCAATTGGTTCGCATATGTCGCTTGATGTGGGAAGTCATCGGGAAGCTTGTCACACTTCCGGTGGTCACCTACTTCCGTGGAGTAGTCTCCATTCACGAACAACCGAACACATCGCGAGACGTTGTAGGCGGCATAATACAGTCTTGAGGTTTTCTGCCGCCAGTTTCGAGACGACTGCTTCAATGCAAACCTGTAGTGTTTGAGGCCAAGCCTATACAATGCAACGGCATTAGACGCAATTTCCGCCTCAATTTTGTCTAACGCTGGCGCGTCGAGAACGCGCGCCAAATTCTCTTTCACCTTCCGAGGGTTCCCGAGATTGAGTAGGTGCGGCTGTTTCACCATTTGGCCTCTTCAGAACAACCAGGCGACACGGCCTGCCAGTCCTTTGCGCTTCGGCTGATGGATGAAAATGTCGTTCTCCTCGCTGTCTCCCGACAATCTCATAGGCTGCGGGAACAACAAGTACCAGATTTCAGCCAACAGGCCAGTACTCACACTCTCCTAGCCACAATATGCTTATACCGACCTCTTGCCCGAGAGTCAAGAGATAAGTAAAGGTAGGGGAAAATCGGGGGCATCCATTTTTGGTTGTTTCAGTTTTATTTGGCTGGGTGCCTCGCGCGATCGAGAGTGCACAGCCGGGGATGGTTCCTGCGGGCCTCCTCATTACGCGCGCGATTACGCGCGCGCCAATAGGCTAGTTGGGCCTCGCGCGACTTGCCGTTAAGTTCCTCGTGAATGCGCAGTGCACCCTCGTGCATCATCTCCACGCAATCGAAATGGTCATTCCGTTTCTTCATCGAAAACAATCTCCGGAGGCGTATGAATCGCAATCGGCCCGTAACCTTGCATCTGGTTAACTCCATTGTACAATGGAATCCGCCTGAAGTTGACTATATGCTTGAAGTTCCAACTAACGAGAGCGCGGCAACAACTTGTCGAGGGGTAAGTGATGGAAGCCGGCTCATGCAACCGCCGGTGACTTGACTTGGATAAGCGTGTCAACCGGGGCGGTGAGGGGCTCTTCGGGTATGGCCTTACCCTCTTCCGCGAGGACCTCAAGATAGCCCTCGATGGCTTCTTGGGCCATGGCGAGAGCGTGATCGTAATCCTCGCCCCATGTAACACAGCCGGGCAAGGCCGGCACAGTAACGGTGAACCCGCCTTCGGGTTCCGGCTCAAGGTGAATTTTGTAGATGTATTTCTTCATCGCAAAACATCTCACGTCATCTGAGTCAAGTATACCAGAAGGCTTCAGGGCCGTAAAGGCCGCGAATCGCGTCCGAGTCGAAAGACGCCTCTCTTCGCGCACTTGACGGTCTCCTTTCCGTCAAGACTTGGCAGGTTGAAATTCAATGACCGATTCTGGTCGAATTGGTCCGGTGTAAGTGCGATGCCTTACAGAACGTACGGGCAGGGAGGGAAATCGGATGCCAAATGACATGAGCCGTCGGAGATTTCTGGGTGCGGCGATGGCGCCGGCCATTTTTCAGGTCGTTCCCAGGCACGTCCTGGGAAAAGGGTACGTCGCCCCGAACGACAAGATCGCGCTGGCCTACATCGGCATGGGGACTCAAGGGCTGCGCGAATTAGGGGGTCTGCTGGCCAGCCCGGAAATCCAGGTCGTGAGCGTTTGCGACCCGAACACGGACAGCACGGACTATGTGGACTGGAGCAAGGATGGGTTGCGGAATGACATCCGGCGTCTGCTGGGGAATCCTGATTGGCGGGCCGGCTCGAGCGGGATTCCGGGCGGCAGGGAAGTGGGGCGCGAGGTCGTTGAAGCGTACTACGCGGGCAAAGGAGGCAAGAAGAAGTTCAACGGCGTCTCGACGTACGCCGATTTCCGCGAACTGCTCGCGAAGGAAAAGGATGTCGACGCGGTCAAGGTGATGACGCCGGACCATCTGCACGCGACAATCGCTATCGCCGCCATGAATGCGGGCAAGCATGTTCTTATGCACAAGCCTATGGCCAATCGAATCCGGGAGTCGAGGCTGGTCCTCGAGACCGCGCGGCGAACGAATGTCGCCACGTACCTGCTGGCATGGTCGGGCAACGGCTCGATGGACCCGATTATGGCTTGGATTAAGGACGGGGCCATCGGCACGTTGCGCCAAGTACACAACTGGTCCAACCGCCCCGTCTGGCCGCAGTACCCGACGCTGCCCAAGGATACGCCGCCGGTTCCCCCCGGCTTTGACTGGAACCTCTGGCTGGGACCCGCGACCGATCGCCCCTATCATCCCAACTACACCCCCGCGGTGTTTCGCGGCTGGTACGAGTTCGGCGGCGGCGCGATCGCCGACATGGGCCATTACAGCCTGTGGGCCGTGTTCAAAGCGCTCGAGCTCGATGCGCCCATCAGCGCCGAGGCCACGCCCAGCCATGTCGCCATGATAACGGACCAGGTCAGCGACGTGATCGAGAACGACTGGTCTTTCCCGGTTGCGTGCACGATCCGATTCCAGTTTGCCGCCAAAGGAGAGCGGCCCGAACTCGAGGTGTTCTGGTACGACGGCGGCATCAGACCCCCAACGCCCGACGAACTCGTCGAGGATAACGAGCGGATGCCCGAGGAAGGCATGATGTTTGTCGGGGACAAGGGAAAGATTCTCTCCGAGTTCAGCTTGGAAGAACCCCGCATCATCCCAAAACGCCGAATGCGCGAATACGAAGGTTCACGCGCGGAGGCTCCTGGCGATGAACGGGACCGCACGCGCGCGCAACTGGCTCCCGGCATAGTTCAGTGGATCGAGACCTGCAAAGGAGGCAAGCCCGGGCCGGGTAATTTCCTCGAGGCGGGCGCCATTTCGGAGACCATCAACCTGGGCGCCGTGGCTCTGCGCGTGGGCGGAAGAGTCCTGTATGACGCGGCCAACATGCAGATTACCAATGCGCCGGATGCCAACAAATACCTCACTCGCGAGTATCGAGCGGGTTGGGAACTATGAGCGAAAAACGGGGACTGGCTCGCTTTTTTAGGCAGTTTGAAAAAAGCGTGCCTGTCCCCGCTTTTCGCGAGCTCTGTTGAGAGAAAAAGCGTGCCTGTCCCCGCTTTTCGCGCCGCTCTTTGCGCAGAAAGGATCGTGTTATGCACAGCCGTCGCGGATTTTTGAAGAGGGCCCTTGTCGCCGGAGCGCTGGCAACCGGCTCGAGCCCTGTTGTGGCCGCGGAGCCGCCCGTTGCCGCTCAGCCTAGTACCGCCAGCCCGCCGATGCGGGTCTCCGTGCTGTCCTATTCGTTCCACGGGATGCTCGAGCGCGGGACGATTGACATTTTCGGGTTTCTCGAAACGTGCAAGTACAGGTATCACCTCGCGGCGGCCGATCTCTGGAACGCCTTTCTCAAAAGCACCGAGGAAGCCTATCTGCGGCAGGTTCGAGAAGGCCTGGACGAGCGCGAACTGGTGGTGCCCAACCTGGCGTGCGACGAATGTGTCATATGGGTGGACGATCCAACGGAACGCGAGCGAAACTATCAGAATGCCCTCGCCCATCTGAAGGCCGCGAAGATTCTGGGCGCGCGATTTGCACGCTTCGACGCAGGCGGGCCTCCGGACGACGTCCAGAGATCCGAGTGGACTAACGAAGAGTTCGACCACATCGTAAAACGATATTGCGAATACGCCCAATTCGCTTACGATAACGGGT
>JAPLKX010000036.1 GCA_026387845.1 Candidatus Hydrogenedentota bacterium
TGGCGTGCGGTTCGGTCTGGTACCAGTAGGCGACGGACGCCCAGTCGTCTGCGCGGTTGTTGGCGTGGCCGTGTTCCATGGTGACGCGGATGGATTTGGTGAACGGGATTGGGTCTTCGAGATGGTATCGGTAGACGTTCCAGACGGCGTTCAGCTTGTGCTGTCCGTCAATGAGGGGCGCGCCGAAATACGGGTTGCTGAAGGGTTTTCCATAGGCCCACGCGCCGCAGAAATAATCCTCGGAGCCGGTGCCGTGGAGTGTGGGTTTTTCGTCGCCGTCGATGTAGATCATGTCGTCGCCTTCGCCCCACCATGCGCTGGCTCTGTTGTGTACGGAGAGGTTGACGCCGACGTAATGGCCCTGGCCCTCCGCATCGAGGAAGACGTAGTTGTCACGGCCCTGGCAGGGGAACGCCTGGCGGAACTGGGCGTGGAACCGCAGGGGCGATTGAGGGGGTGAGGCGAGTTTCTGGTAGTCGACGTAGTAATAGAACGCGGTGCAGGGGACGGGGCCGTCGTTGGTGACGGTGATCTTGGCCGAAGTCGCGAACGGCATTCGCCAAAAACAGTTGAGGCCGGCTTCGGTGCCGATCTGGATGGGGAGCGAGGCATATTGGTAGACGCGGTTGTTGCCGAGGCCGAAAAAATCGCCGATGGGCGATTCAATGGACGGGTCCGTCTCGCCGTCCCAGTAGAAGCGCAACACGATGTTCTTGAGGTATTGCGGGTCTTTCGAAGCGACAGTGAACCACAGGTGGGTGATGGCGCCGGGGCCTCGGAGATCGGCGATGGTGCGGGTTTCTCCTGGCTGCATAGGGGTGTCGTGGCGGCCATCGGCGTTGCCGCCGGTGGGGTCGTAACTGGACTCGCGGCCAACGGTGAACGTTTTTGGGTTGGCCAGATCGGCCAGCAGGGAAGAGCCGGGCGGGTCGGGTGCGGCGACGGGGGGTTGCGCCAGGGCCGCCACGGCAGCGGCCAAAGCCGCGCAGAGAATGGGTATTGACGAGAGCCTTGCCACAGTTTTCATTCCTCCATCAGTGTTTCGCGCCGCAAGGATTCTACTGCGCCGTTTGAGGCAACAACAATGTGCAGGCGGGACGCCCGTACCACAAAGGCCGCCCGCGGGCCGGATGGCCGGCCCGCGGGGGCGAACAATACCAGCGCCGGAGTTATGCGCCCCCGGCGCGCGACATGGGACACCGCCGTCACGGGGCGGTAGAGGGCTTAGAAATCGCTGGCCACCGCGCCGACGAGCACCGCGACTGACGCGTTCACCGGCGCCTTGGCGCATTGTTCGTACTTGATGAACTCGACGTGTCCGTCCATAAACAGGACGTTGGATCCGCCGGGAACGTGGTTAAACGCGGTAGCCCTGGTAGCGACGGAGTCAAACATGATGAACAGCTCACTTTGCGCAAGGGCGCTTGCAGCGGGGTTGTTGATGTCGGTAATCATGAAGCGCTCGATCCCTTCACGGAGGCGGTACAGGGTTTGGCCGCCGCCATTGCCGTAGCCGTTGGCGGCCGAGCCGAGATCCATGTCCTGATCGGTAAACCGTGCGAACCCCAGAGGGACGTACTGACCAGCATCTTGGGCCTTAGCGATGATGGCGTCGGCGCCGTACCCGACCTGGGCTGCGATTTCTTGGCTCAAATTGACCCCGGGATCGACGATTGCGGCCAGGGCGGCGAGGTAGGTGGTCGAGGCCAACGGCACGGTGCCATCTGTGCAGTCGGCCTTGTCAAACGCCCAACCGTAATACGCGTAGCTCGAGTCAATCGAGCGGTTGCAGTAGGAGCCGTGCCATGAACCGTAAGCAAAGCAGTCTTCGGAGTTTTCGAGGTACTCGCCCGTGGAGGCGTCAGACGGGCAGAAGATGATCTTGCCGTCGGTGAGATATTCAGGGTAGATAGACGGCATGTTTGGGCCGACATTGAGGTCCTGATGCACGCTTCCATCCTCCCAAGCATACATACCGACCATCATGGGCGGGAACTTCCCGCCCTTGGACTCGTTGGCGTACATTTTGTACACCAGGCCCCACTGCTTGAGGTTGTTTTGGCAGCTGGAACGCCGTGCCGCTTCACGGGCGCGCGCCAACGCCGGCAGCAAAATTGCCGCGAGGATACCGATGATCGCTATTACGACCAGCAGTTCAATGAGTGTAAAGCCCTTTTTTTGCATCTCCCTCTCTCCTTGCTGATTCTGGTCTGCCAGACCGCTAATCTACGATTGCTGCCGCCGGCCCCGGCAAAAGCCGCGGTTTGATCCGCTCCCAACAGCGAACCTGATGCTGTTTATACACCTTCGGGTGAGAAAAGTCAACAAAAAAAGTTTTGTGTTCGAGATATTCTTTGGTGATAAATGAACAAACGATAAGTATAGTGGTGGATGAGTGGGTTTGTAAGCGGGCCTTTGTCGGCTAAGGGAAACGCCAAATCAGACATTCCGCGGGGTGGCGCAGAAGCCTATCTAAAGATAATCCCAGTGGCTATTTATGCAGATTGGTTTACGCTTTGTCAAGATCTGATTGCTTATGAGGAGGCGTTGTATTTCTGGAATCTTGCTTGTCCGGCTCTTGTAATACCAACACTATGAGACAGATCTTTTCGCCGGGCTTACTGGGCTTGACTGAATAGAGTTTCGCAGACGGCGGGGTGCAGTGCGAGGTTTTTTGAGCGCTGTTGTATGATATATTCAGTTCGTATAAACTGAACATAAGCTGGTTAACAGGCGCGAGTGACTTAACAAGTGTTGTAACGGGCAAGCCGGATCTGCCATAATGTGTCGTTGGATTGGTTCAAATTAGAGGACGTGTCTGATGAGCGCGGAGTCGAGTGAAAAAAGCCGGCGGTGTATCACAACAAGCGAGATAGCGCGTCTTTGCGGAGTGTCTCGGACGACGGTTTCGGCGGTGCTGAACGGCAAGCGGAACGTTCGGGAGAGCACGCGGAGCAGGATACTCGAGTGTATTCGTCTACATAACTATGATTCGGGGATGATATCGAAGTCGCTGGTGGGCGAACTTTCGCATATGGTGGCGGTTTTGGCGACGGACCTGACGAACCCGTTTAACATGACGGTGTTCAGGGGGATTGACCAGGTGCTGGGGGGAGAGGGTTATCACATTTTGTTTCACAAGGTTGGTCGCGAGGACGGCGAGGATCCGGAGATGCTGGCGAGCCTTCAGTCGTGCCGTCCGGTTGGCTGGGCCGGGCGGGACTGCGGGCGCCAAAGAGCGCCAACTTGGGTTTGTGGAGAGCCTGATCACGCACGATGTCCGTGTTTCGGATTCGACGATCATGGATGCGGGGGAGACGGCGACAGAGGGGTACGAGGCGGCCCTGGAACTCTTGAAGGACCCGGCAAGGCGCCCCTCGGCGGTAGTGTGTTTCAACGACATGGTGGCGTTGGGCGTGTATTGTGCGGCGCACGAGTTGTCCCTGGAGATACCGGTCGACCTGAGCGTGACGGGTTTTGACGGGCTGGATTTTACGGAGTTGCTGGGGCCTCCGTTGACGACGGTGGACATTCACGCGGGCCAGCTTGGGCAGGAGATGGCGGGTTTGTTGCTGAAGGTGATTCGGGGAGAGGCCGGCGAGGAGAAGATAACGGAATGGGTGGAGCCGGCGTTGGTGGTGCGAGGTTCTGTGCGGCGGGTGTGACCAAACGCGGAACGCGGAACGCGGAATTCAAGAAAAGAGGGGGTGGACCGTGGCTCCCTTTTTTCTCTTTTTTTTAGTGGTTGCCAGGGGTGCGGAGGGGGTAGTAGACTGTGTGGGCCGGTCTTCGCCGGGTTTCTCTAGTCGCTATAGCGGGAAAGGAAGGGAGTCATGAAACGGACAGTGAACATGAGCGGCTGTGCGTGTTGCGGGATTAGCCGCCGGAACTTTTTGGCGGCGGGTTGTGCGGCGTGCGCGGGCGCGGTGGGGCTGATGGCGGGGACGCGGCCGGTGCACGCTGCGGGTGCGGGCGGCAAGTTCAAGATCCGGGTGGTTTACTCGCTGCACGCGGCGACGCAGCCCAGTCCGGACTGGCCGAACATTGGATTTGAGTTTACGCCGGTGATGGAGCAGATCACGGGGGCGCTGTCGCAGGGCTGCCCGGACTTTGAGTTTGTGACGGCGATGGCGTCGGGCCCGGAGGAAGCGAAGAAGGTGGTCGATCAGGACGCATCGGAGAACATCGATGGGTACGTCATTTACCAGATGAATGCGTGGAACAAGGTGGTGCAAACCGTCGCGGATACGGGCAAGCCGGTGTTGTACGCGGACTTTGCGTATGGCGGCAGCGGCGGGTTTCTTGTCTACAACGCAGGTTTCTTGCGCGAGAAGCGGCCCAACATCGGGTTTGTGTCATCGTCGAACATGGAGGACGTGGTTGCGGCGGTGAAATGTTTTGGGTTGGTGAAGGGCGGGAACGGTGTGGCGGATTTCGTGGCGGCGACGGCGAAGGCCAGGCTGGAGCGCACGGCCAAGCCGACCGAAGGGTCGTGCAAGCCGGACACCCTGCAGACGCTGGGGTTTGACGAGTGGCAGGCCCGGATGAAATCGGCGAAGATCCTGGCGGTGCGTGACGAGAAGTCGGCGGGCCCGGTGGATGGCCCGGGTGGCGTTTTTCTGGGCGCCCAGGTTATGCATGTTCCGTATTCTGAACTGAACGATGCGTGGGCGGCGGCGGACAAAGACGAGGCCAAGGCGATTGTCGACAAGTGGGAAAAGGCCGCGGCGGTAATCAAGGACGTGTCGCGCGAGACGCTCGAGACGTCGGCTGCGATGTACCTTGGGGAGAAGGCGGTGCTGAAGAAGTACGGGGCGAACGCGATCACGATCAATTGCCTGGGCGGTTTCTACGGCAAACACATTTTTGCGTATCCCTGCCTGGGTTTCTACGAGTTGAACAACGAGGGCCTGGTTGGCGGGTGCGAGTGCGACGTGCAGTCGGCGGCGACGATGCTGGCGTTCTCGACGCTGACCGGCGGGCGGCCCGGCTATATCTCGGACCCGGTCATGGACAGCGCCAAGCGCCAGATCATTTACGCCCACTGCGTCGCGTCCAACAAGGCGTTCGGCCCGAAGGGCGAGAGCAACCCGATCGAAATCCTCACGCACAGCGAGGATCGGCAGGGCGCTTGCGTCCGGTCGATTCTGCCGGTCGGCTATATGACTACCACGATGGAACTCAAGCAGGACAAGAAAGAAATTCTGTTCCACCAGGCCAAGGCCGTCGACAACGATCCCAACGACCGGGCGTGCCGCACCAAACTTTGCGGCGAGCCGGTGGGCGATTTTGAAAAACTGTTCAGCCAGTGGGACAAGTGGGGCTGGCACCGGGTGACGGTCTACGGAGATCTGAAGCAACCGGTGTTCGCGCTGGCGGATGCCATTGGCTGGAAAGTGGTCGAGGAGGCGTAAGCGCCAGTAGGCCAAGGTTACGAGATGATTTGACCGCCGGCAGGCGTGGGAGATGAGCGCCTGCCGGCGGTTTTTTGTTTTTTGTAGAGAAAGCAGTGTTGTTTTACAGTTGTATGCAACAAGAGTAAACATAGAGCGTATTTCAAGTCATTTGGCGGAGAGTTTGTAAAACACTTGTTGCATTTTTGGCTGAACAGTGCCATAATGGGCGGCGCCGAGGCAGAAGTGCGGGTGGTTGGCCGCAGTTTGTAAGGCAGGTGGCCTAATTGGGCGACGTTGGGACAGCTATGAGGGAGCGCGGGCAGGCGTAGTGGATTTGCCTGCTGGAGTTGTGGCTGCCGTTTTACTGATGTGTAGCGGGCATGTTGCGGTTGCAGTTGTGCGCCGCTAGGAAGGAGCAGTAGGGTAATGGGCCGGTTTAATCCCCCTTATTTGGGAGCAGCATATTATCCGGAGGTTTGGCCGCTGGAACAGGTGGACGAAGATGTGCGTCTGATGGTTGATGTGGGGCTGAATGTGGCGCGTTTGGCGGAATTTGCGTGGAGCAGCCTCGAGCCCGAGGAGGGGCGGGTGGAGCTGGATTGGCTGCGTCGTGTGGTGGACAAGTTGGGCGAGGCGGGGATTGCGACGATCCTGTGTACGCCGTCGTGCACGCCGCCGGCATGGTTGACGGAGAAATACCCGGAGGTGATGGTGGTTGATTACCGGGGTGTCCGGGCGCAACACGGCAGCCGTCGTCACGTGTGCCCGCTCAACCCGGCGTACCGGGACCTGTGCGGCCGGATCACGGCGCGGCTGGGGGAAACGTTCGGGCGGGATGAGCGGGTGATCGGCTGGCAGATCGACAATGAGGTGCACGTGTGGGAAGGGTGGGGGTGCTACTGCCCGCATTGCATGCAGGCTTTTCGCGACGAGTTGCGGCGGCGGTTCCGGGACATTGGGAAGCTGAACGAGGGGTGGGGGACGAACCTTTGGAGTCAGACGTACCAGACGTTCAAGCAGATCCCCGCGCCACGGCCGGGTGTGTGCCATCATCCGTCGCTGTTGGCGGCGTGGGCGAGGTTCCAGAACGAGAGCCTGGTGGATTATGTGCGGCATCAGGCGGACATACTGCACCGTCACGTGACGCAGCCGGTGGGTACGGACATGATGCCGATCCTGGAAGTGAGTTATGAGCAGATGCACCGTTCGCTGGATCTGGTGCAGTACAACCATTACGACGGCATGGAGGACCTTTGGCGGCAGGTGTTCTGGATGGACTATGTGCGTCCGGTGATGAAGTCTCCTTTTTGGAACACGGAGACGAGCACGTGCTGGAACGGGGGCACGTCCGCCAACGGGTATCGGGAGCCGGGTTTTTGCCGTGCGAATTCGTGGCTGCCGATAGCGCTGGGCGGGGAAGCGAACCTTTACTGGCTTTGGCGGGGCCACCGGAGCGGTCAGGAACTGATGCACGGCAGCGTGATATCGACGTGCGGGCGGCCGATGCACGTCACGGAGGAGGTGCGGGAGGTATCGGCGGGATTTTCGGCAGCCAAGGATTTCATAAACGGGACACGGCCGGCAGGTCCGGGTATTGCGGTTCATTTGTCGTCGCTGGCGTGGACTCATTTCAGGTTTCAGCCGGTTGCGCCGGATCTGGATTACGTGGGCGTGATGCAGGAGAAGGTGTACCGGCCGATGATGGCGGCGCATCTTCGTGCGGACATTGTGGACCCGTCGGCGGCGCTCGATGGGTACCGGGTAGTTTTCAGCCCGTTGTTGCCGGCGCTGGATGAGGGAGGGTTGCAGGAGCGGTTGCGGAGCTGGATCGAGGGCGGCGGGACATGGATTGCCGGGCCGCTGACGGATATCAGGACGATCGAAGGCACGAAACCGACGGGGGCGCCGTTTAAATACCTCGAGGAGTGGACTGGTGTATCGTGCCGTTATGAACTGCCGGGGGCGCCGCGCGACTTTCGGATCGAGTGGGCGGACGGCGTAGTTTCGCAGGGCTCGGTGTGGTACGCGGGCTTGGAGCCGGGGGCAGCAGAAGCCTGGGCGGTATATGGGGATGGGCCGCTGAAAGGTTTGGCGGCGGTCACGGAGAGCGGGGTCGGGAAGGGCAAGATTATCGTGCTGGGGACGTTGCCGCGGCCGGAGGAGTTAACGCGGCTCCTGCTGAGGATCGCGGCGGGGGCGGGTATTTATCCCGCGGCGGAAGCCAGTTCGAACGTGCTGGTGGTGCCGCGGAAAGGGTCTGCGGGCAGCGGGTTTATCGTGGTAGAGGTGCAAAACGAAAAGGGGAAGTTGACGCTGCCGGCGCCCGCATACAACCTGCTGGACTGCCGTGCGTACAGTGGCGAGGTCGAGTTACATCCGTACCAGGTGATGGTGCTGCGGCAATAGGCGAGCCGCGGCAGCTTCGTGTTGCGGGCGCCAGCCTATAGGGGAAGGCTGTTGCGCTTCGTGAGAATCAGGAGGAGCGCAGCCATTCCGAGGGCCGGCAAGTCGATTGCACGGGCCAGCCTGTCTGTTGAGTTGTTGAAACATCCGCCCCCTCATCTTCGCCT
Source organism: Candidatus Hydrogenedentota bacterium (assembly GCA_026387845.1). Classification (GTDB taxonomy): domain Bacteria; phylum Hydrogenedentota; class Hydrogenedentia; order Hydrogenedentales; family SLHB01; genus JAPLKX01. The sequence continues at coordinate 7,967 of JAPLKX010000036.1, forward strand.
TCAGCTACGTCTTCGCCTTCGCCTTCAAACAGTAGGCCAATACGCGCACACCATGCTTCCCGCACTGCTCCCGCAGCGGCCCCAAATACGCCTCGCGGTCCCCCTCCACAAAAAACACGTCCTGCCGGTTGTTCCCCCGCTGCGTAACATGATGCGGCAACCCCGGTAAGACGATTCGCGCTCCTCTAAGCATGCCATCACAATACCGGAACGGAAAAGAAAAGTCAACAAAATAGGTGGCTGTCCCCTATTTCCTTCCCTATTTCCTTGGGTCATCAACCGGCTCGTCGAGAATGGCACGAAAACACTCCCGCTAGACTTCCTGGAGTACCACCGCGATACGCAATCATCCTACCACGGCAGCCGCGGACCTATTGTTGAAATATTGGATATTGTGGCGGTAAAACCGTTTGAAGAGAAGAGCCTTTCCAACGAAGGAGATCTTATTAAGCTTACCGCTCATGTGTTTGAGAGTCACTATAGAGAACAGGAAGAGCAAAGTAGGCGACTCGCCCGGACGTAACGGTAGATGCTTTCAGCTGCAAAACAAAATCAACACCATTGGCAAGACTGTTGTAGTTCTCAAAGACTAACTGGACATAAAAATCATTAATTGCAGTGGCGGGCACTGTCACAGTACTCCCGGTTAAGGGATCTTCCGCACCTGGATAGAGTATCCGTAGAGAGGGATGCTGACCTTCAATGTCAAATGGCATCCCGCCCCAATCCGATATTGTGAGTTCAATGTCTTCAGCAATCTCCAGTCCGGTGATAGCAAGCTCAACGTACGTAGTCTTCGCTGGATATGGGTTGTCTATCGCCAATAGTTTTTCAATGAGAGACTGCCACAGTAATGCAACCACTTCCATGCTTGTGTGCGCGTCGTCAGACGCGGCGATACGGAATCCTACATAGGCACTGGCTTGCAGGGGTGAACTGTAGGCGCGATAAGCGGAACGACAGCCCTCGTCCTCGGTCCAATCACCCCCTCGTACGATGCGGTAAGTACCTCTGGGTGTTTCCGTCCACGCACTCCCGTCAGCCGGGCCACCTTCGTAGTTGGAGTGCCAGTCGTCCTCGCACCACTCAAAAACGTTACCGCTCATGTCATACAAGTTAAATGCGTTCGGTAGTTTCTGACCCACGACATGTGCATATTGATTGTCCCAGTACCACGCGTAACTTGCTATTTGAGTGTAGGTGGGATCATCGCCCCAGTAGAAGCGTGTCGTGGTGCCTGCCCGGCACGCATACTCCCATTCCGTCTCCGAAGGCAGCTGAAACGTCTTGCCCGTGTAGCTGTTCAGCGCCATGATAAATGTCTTTGAATCGTTCCAGGACACGTACACTGCCGGGCTGTCGAGATCATTCAAGACATAAGATTGGCCTGACCAGGGTGTCGTACCCATCACCGCCTGCCACTGCCGCTTGGTCAACTCGTATTTGGCCATCCAGAACCCTGGCACCGACACAGGGTGCTGCGGGTCTTCATCGCTGTAACTGTCCTGCTCGCCCGGGTACCGGCCCATCATGAACGTCCCGCCGGGAATCCATACCATGGCCAGCGGCACGTCGCCGGGGAGCATTATGGTCTCTTCCGTGACCACACTTTCAGTGAGCGTGATGGTGTCACTGATGGCGGCCGATTCGTCCGTGTCGTTCTTAACTCTGAAGTAGACTGTTTTCGTAGCATTGCCGGCTGACAACGTGAACGAGGGCGCTGTATCGTAAGCCAGCCAAACGGAATCCGTGAATGTTTGGGATTCCGACGCCATGTAATGTGTTGGGCTGCCCGTGCAACTGTTGTTAAGCGTGACGGCGCGGCTGGAGGTTTCAGCGGCGCCATTGTTCAGTGCAAAAGAGACCACCGTTAGGGGCTCAGAAGTCTCAAATACTGCCGTGATGTCTAATCCTTCCTTTGGGATGGGCGCCGAGGCTGTGTTAATTATCAGCGGGTTGGTCTGCGAGGAAAACAAATTGGTTTCCCAGCCAAGAAATGGATTACCCTGATTGTCCTCCACCGGCGCGGCCAGCGTTACCTCGTCCTTGACTACAAAATAGAAGTTCGAAGGGCTGGTGGAGGCCGTGAAGGAGGGGCCGTTACCGAAATTGTCGGCGCGGCTCCAGGCAAATCCGTCCGCCGTTCCCGACGCGGTCTTTACGCTCACGCGGCGGTTGGCGAGGTTTAGGAGGCCGGCGTTGTATCGAACCGTAAGGGGAAATAAAGACGCC
>JAPLKX010000001.1 GCA_026387845.1 Candidatus Hydrogenedentota bacterium
CAAGTTTTCAAAAGCCTGCGGGAACCATCCATACGCGCCCTCGCGTTAGACCTCGTCCGAGGCACCCCGCAACATGGGCATGAATCCGAGCTGGCTGAATTGTCGAGAGTCTTTTGGTTCGTGAAGAAGAACGTTGAATACCGACAAGATCCTCACCAGTACGACCTATACTCTACGGCTTCTCGGACTATCCAGGCAGGCGCGGAAGATTGCGATGGACATTGTGTTCTGATTGCGTCTCTCGTAGGAAATCTCGGATACATCCCCGGAGCTAAAGTCATCTCACCAGATGGAGCGAACTGGCACATTTACGCGTTGACCTCTGTGTTTCCGCGTAACAACCCGCAAGCTCCTACAGCTCGATATCTGGCGCTCGATACTACTCAACCGGCCAGTCATCCTGGGTGGGAACCCTCTGTAAAGTTTCAACGCTATGCACGGGTGGTCACGTTCACAGAAAGCGGGCCACTGGTCCAAACCGTGAGGTAGGAATATGGAATATCATCGTTTCATTACGGACCCCAGTCGGACACTCTCCGCGGCGGATCGCATGGACGTGTTCGGCGGCGGTACGGACCCCGCGGGCCTCGGCACCTTGGGTGCCCCGGTGAATCCTGCCCATGTGTTCGAGTACCTTGGGGAGAATCTCCCCGCCTTCGGGAATCCCAAGGAGTTCATTAGCCGCGGTGGGCAACGATGGTCCCAAGAGGCGCAGGACGTCTACGGTGGCAAGTACATCACCGAAACGCAAAATCGCTTCTCGCCCAACACCAGGACCATCACCATTGAAGACGCCAAGCCGCTGGTCATGCGGCCCGACGAGCTCACAGAGGTCAAGAACAACACGCAGCTCGTTCGCGAGATGACGCAGAACATCGGCTCAGTCCGCATGTTCGCCGCTCGCCCGAATGCGAACGTGCTCGCCAACCAAGTGAGTGCGGACGCCGAGGCGCGCAACACGCAGGACCAGGCCGTGTCTCTCGTTTACGAAAGCCAGATGGACGCCATTCGAGCGACGCACCTCGGCGCGAAGTCTCGAGGCGCAGCTCTTCGCGGTGAGACCATCGGTGCTCTGGGACCAATGAACACGGTGTCCCTGGCTCGCAAGCCCATGTTGACGACGAACACCGTTCGTATGCAGGCGCCAGCGCCGAAGACACAAGTGACGTTCTACCCCGTGGTAGGCGCGAGCTCTTCGCCGGCCAGCAGCGGTGCTCCCGTGTCATCGGGTTTCTCAACGGGCGAGACTATGTCCCTCGTGAGCTTCCCCACGACTTCGAACGGTTCCTTCTCGGCTGAAGAGGCGGGAATGGGAACCTACGTCGACACGAAATTTGAGCCCACGAAGGTCGCGATGATTCTCGGTGGCGTCGCAATTGCGGCCGTTGCTGCCTACTTCTTGATGAGGAAGTAACCCATGAAGACCTGGGCATGGATTCTCGGTGGGGCAGGCGTTGCGGCAGGCGCGTGGTGGTATCTCAAGGGACGCAATCCCATGACCTCGGCAACTCCCGAGGCGTTCTACCCCGAAGACGTCGTGCCTGGAGTAACTCCCGGTTATCCGGTTGCCCCTAGTGCTGATCAACTCCCGCCCGATACCGCTCAGCAAATGGCACCGGCCATGGGAGAATCCTATGCCCCTGCAACACAATCTTCTCAAGCATCCTCTGTCAGTGCTTATCACGGCGGGTCTTCGACGAACACCCCTTCGAGCAGTGGAGCGCCATATGCCATGGGTGCCGGAACTGGGACAACCACGCCTTCGCCGAAGACGACGTTCGTCCTAGTGAAGCCCATTGCTCCCCCAGTAGTGACGACGTCCTACGTGCGTCCTATCTCGAGCTCGCCGAGGCCGGCAGTGACTTCGATTGCTCCGGCAGTTTCGCAATCGCCAAAGGTTGCTCTGCCGGGTGACATACAAGCTACAGTAACACCCTTGCCCCGTCCGGTGGTGACTCCGAAGCCTATCGTGAGCTCGCCGAGGCCCGTAGTAGCGCCGCAACCGACCAAGGTCGCAGTGACGACCTATCGAAGCCCGGTGACGAGCGCGACCAGAACGGTAGTCGCTCCCGTTCTTGCAGCTCCTCGAGTAGTTGCGGCTCCTAAGCCGAAGAGCCCAGCGCCAGCACCCGTGGTCAGACCGTTGACCAGACCACTGGCTGTTGCCCGACCGACGAATATTCGGGGCGTCTATGCCGTGGGAGCCGACTTCACCGAAGCCGAGTACCACGCCATGGCCGTGAAGGCCGAGATCGAGAGTAAGCGTCGAGAATGGGCCGCAAACCAGATGTCTGAACAGACAAATGCAATGGCAAGGAGATAGTCATGGCAAAGGCAAGAATGAATGCTGTTTGTAAGCGCCTCATGGCGAACGCTGAAAATCAAATAAAGGAAGTTGCGAAAGCTTCCAATGCGTTGGAAAAGTGCAAGGTCAAGGGTGGTAATTGCCAACCTACCAAAGAATATCATGGATATGAAGCTGATATGCTTTCAAATTGGGTTGAGAAAGCAAAATCAAGCTGTCCTGCAAGTGCCAATGTCTATGATCTGTATTTCAAAGAATCTCTGATGAGTGCACGCAATCGCGTTGCCGCAAATCCAAGTAGCGCCAACGTAAAACATCTCATGCACTTGGAAGAACGCAATTCCAAGCGCGGATCTAAGAAATACTAGATTGGAGAACCCCAACCGTGGCTAAGGCTATCACATTGTCTGGAATAGCTCAAGCGGCAAACGTCCCTTGGCAGTATCGTGCATGCACGCCCGTCGAGGTCTTCTCCCCGCCGCTCAACCAGAACGTGACGGTATGCCGTGAGGCTCTTCCGCCCAATACGCCGACGACGGTTGTCCCTGCGGCTCCAATGCCCATGCCGAAGAAGCGCGGTCGACCTCGAGGCTCGAGGCCGGGAGCTCCCGACAAGAGGGGGCGGCCGATTCAGAAGCCAAAGTTCCCGTCCTGTTCACGATACGAAATGGTTCAGACGAAAAAGGGTCCGCGGTGTAAGTGCACTCGTGGTCAAGGCAAATATGCCCCGAATGACATGTGTCGTAAGGGGTCAAACAACGCGGGCTGAATCTGCCCGTATG
>JAPLKX010000027.1 GCA_026387845.1 Candidatus Hydrogenedentota bacterium
GGTGGTGGCCGTGGACGACGTCGTTGCTCGTCAGCAGGACCGCCCGCTCGATGCAGTTTTCGAGTTCGCGCACGTTCCCCGGCCAATGGTACCGGCAAAGCATGTCGATTGCGGGGGTCGAAATCCGCCGCACGTTTTTCCCGGCGCTCCTGCCGTACTTCTCGACAAAATGGTCGGCCAGCAGCAGGATGTCGGCCCTGCGTTCGCGCAGCGGCGGGATGTGGATTGGAAACACGTTGAGCCGGTAATAGAGGTCCTCGCGGAACACCCGCTCTTTCATCAGGTCCTCGAGGTCCCGGTTGGTCGCGGCCAGCACCCGCACGTCCGCCCTGATGGTCTCTGTGCCGCCGACCCGCTCGAATTCGCGCTCCTGCAACACACGCAACAGGTGGATCTGCGTCGTGGGCGACAAGTCGCCGATTTCATCCAGGAAGATGGTCCCGCCCTGGGCCAGTTCAAACCGGCCTTTGCGCTGGGTGATTGCCCCGGTGAACGCCCCTTTTTCGTGGCCGAACAGCTCGCTTTCGATAACGGATTCGGGCAGCGCCGCGCAATTCACGCGGATAAACGGTTTTTCCGCCCTCAGGCTGTTGTAATGGATGGCGTGCGCCACAAGCTCCTTGCCCACGCCGCTTTCGCCGCGGATAAGCACGGTGGCGTCGCTTTTGGCTACCTGCGCGATCATGTCGAACACGGCCTGCATCGCATTCGAATTGCCGATGATGTTCGCCGGCCGGAACCGCTCCCGAAGCTCTTCTTGCAGCCGCTGGTTTTCCTCCATCAGCCTGTGGGTCTCTTCCTGGGCCTCCCGCCGAAGCCGGACCGCCTGGGCGATCATGATGGCGATGATGGACAGCAGGCGCATGTCTTCATCCAGCGTCACCGAATCCGCGAACAGCCGGTCCACGCTCAGCGCGCCGATGGCTTCCGAACCCAACTTTATGGGGACACAGATGAAACTGATGTCTTCCTTGGACTGGCTGCGCGCCCGCGTTTTGTTTAGAAACAGCGGCTCCTCCGACACCCGCGGGATCACCATCGGCCGGCCCGTCTGCACCACCATACCCGTCACGCCCTCCCCCGGCTTGTACCGCCCGCGTTCGAGTTGACGCGGCGACAGGCCCAGCGCCTCTTCAATATAAATCTCGCCCGTTTCACGGTTCAGCAGCGTCAACGTCCCCCGAACCATGCCCGTGTGTTTCGCGATCGCCTTCAACACCGAACCCACCTCGCCACGCAGATCCATCGTCCGGTCCAGCGTCTGGCTGATCTCGAACAAAAGCGACAACTCCGATACTTCTCGCCGCACTTCCGATTGCAAGTTCTGCATGACTACCCTCTTGATGCGTTTCTTACATAATTGTAGGAAATCCAACCCCGCCGTGTCAACTCACAACAGAATTGTCCATATCCAGGGTCATTTCGGTGGGGTCGCGCTCCCGAGGTCGTCTCAAGACCAACACCAATTCGGGCTCTTTTGTGGTGCGGGCGTCTCGCCTGCACGTATGAGTTATCCATTGCTATCCTGGACAGGGGCTTATCACGAGGAGCCATGGAAGAACGCGAAAAAATGCCACGTGCAGGCGAGACGCCCGCACCACAAATTGCCTCGTACGTGATTCTGAGACTTCCCGCGCGACCGGACGGCGGTGGTGGCGCTACGGATGCTCCACCCGCGGTTGTCTTTGCCTTTCGGACTCTTTATGCTAGCTTAGATCCGAGCAGTATGTGAGGAGAACAAGATGGGCAGATCCGTTTGTCTGGTTAAAGTTTTTGTGTGCCTGGCGCTGACGTGGCCATTTTGCGTGGGTGCGTTTGCCCAGGGGGACGCGCCTTTTGGCGACGGCGCGTATATTCCGCCTTCGCCGGCCAAATCGGCGTCTCCGTTGCCGTCCAATGATCTCGAGAGTTGCCTGGCCGCACGCCGGACGTTCCACATTTTCCAGGATTTTGAAGGGGCGACCAAAGCACTCGAAGCGGAGGCGCCCAAATCCAAGGGCACGCCGTTGAAAGGCGGCGAAGTCGTGGAAACGGATCTGGCGGGTTCGGATCTGCTGGGCGTGGCGGTCTCCGAGTCGGGCGGCGTCACCGTGTACGTGGCAAGCATCGTTTCGGTTGATGCCGAGGGCGTCAAACTCCGCCTGGACGTGACGGGCCTTCGGCCGGGTGAGGAGGCGTGGGTAGTCGACCCGGTCAACCTGGCGTCTTTCGGCCCCTACACCGCCACTACTGGGAACGAGACCGAAGTGTGGGCGGCGATGGTTGTGGGCGACGAGGCGGTCCTGCTGGTCAAAAGCCCCTACGAGGACACGCCCGGCCTCGCCCTTACCGCCTACTCACACATCTTTCTCTCCCTTCAAGACGTCGCCAAAGAACTGCGGTGCAACGTTGACATCGCCTGCGAAACCGACCCTGCCACACTCGAGGCCTCGAGCGGGGTGGCCATTATTCTGGTCCAAGCGGAATGGTTCTGCTCCGGCACGCTGATTAACAACTCGCAAACGCCGGAGTTCGAGCCGTATTTCATCACCGCCAACCATTGCATCTGTTCGCAAGACCAATCCGGCAATACTGAGGCCATATGGGATTACCGTACCGCCGAGTGCGGCGGCACGCCGCCCGTCAGGGATTCTCTACCGCTCCGCAGTTACGGCCAGCAACTCCTCGCCACCAACGCCCCGCTCGACGCCACGTTAATCCGGCTGGGCGAGGTCCCGGTCGGGTCATATGGGCGCAGTTACCTCGGATGGGACGCCCGCCTGCTCAATCCCGGCGAGCCCATCAAGTGCATCCACCACCCCGACGCCACAAATATGCGCATCACCCGGGGCGCCGTCGTGGCCATAAACGAAAAAAAGAACGGCAGAGAAAACCAGACGCGCGTCCATTGGGACGTCGGCGTCACTGAAGCGGGGTCTTCAGGGTCTTGTCTGCTCTTGGACAACCCGGCCGAGAACAACCGGATCGTCGGCACGCTCAGCCAGGGACCCAACCATTCGTGCGTTTCCAACGAAGACAACATCGACTGGTTTGCCTCGTTCCACGATTTCTATCCGGCCATCCAGCCATATATCGGCAGTGCCACCCCTTCCACCGCCCAAGGGGCCGACGATTGCAGGACTTTCAAAGACAACGGGTGCCCTCTTTCGCAGGCTTACTCGGGCGCGCCCGCGGCCCTTCAAGGGCTCCGCGCATTTCGCGATCACGTCCTGATGGCGGCGCCGGGCGGCCCCGGCGTTGTGGCCGGCTACTATAAAGCCGCTCCGGCGCTTGCACCCCTGGTGGCCAGATCGACGGCGGCACGGGGGGCCGTTATTGCCGCGTCTTCGCCGTTTGTGCGGCTTGGGGCGATGATAAAACTGTTTTCAGATTAAGCCACTGGTTTGGGCGCCATGAATGATCCGCCACATCGCTCGCAGCCGCGGGTTTCGATCATCATCCCGTCACTTGACGGCCACCGCGGCGGCGCGGTTCCGCGGCTGCTGGAAAGCATCAAGCGGCAGACACTGAAAGACCTCGAGATCCACCTGATCCGCGGCGTTTCTCCCCAGGGAAAAGCGATCAACCAGGGGGCGGGCATGTCCCGGGGCGAGATCCTGGTCATCCTCGACGATGATTCGTGCCTGGCGGGCGACGATGTGCTCGAGCGGCTGGTGGCTGCGCTCGACGCCGACCCCGCAACCGGCATGGCCGGCGCAAGCATCGTGGTTCCGCCGGACGCCACGCCGTTTCAGCGGCGCGCCGCAAAACAGTTCCCCAGGTTCAACACGCCCGTCGTTGACCAGATAACCGACAGCGACTACGCCTGCCACGGGTGTTGTGCGATTCCAGCCAGCGTGTTCAAGCAGGTGGGCTGCGAGCGCGAAGACCTGCTCCGCGGGCTCGACCCCGACCTCCGCGTCCGCCTTCGAACCGGCGGATACCGGGTGGTGCTCGTCCCCCACGCCGCCATTTACCACCCGCTGCCCGACGGTTGGGGCCGGCTGATGCGCATCTTCTTCCGCAATGGCTACGGCTCGGCGTACGCCAGAAAATTCCAGCCCGGCGCCGTCTACGAAACCCACGAGGCCCTCGACGCGCGGTCGTTCAAGCCGCGGCGGTCGTTTGCCTATCGGCTGGGCAGGTTTCCGCTCCGGCTGGCCAAGGCGCTTGTGCAGGGCCGGTTCCTCAGGTTCTCTGCGTACTGCGCCTACGCGTGCGGCTACGCCTGGGGCGCGATGACGGCCAGGGAGAACGCCCATGCCGCCAACTGACATCAAGGGCGCCGTCAAAAAAGCCGTCAAACGCGCCGCACTGTTTGCCCCTCCGGTGTTCAGGCGCAGCGGCTCAAGAATTCTCACGTATCACAGCGTCGGCCAGCGGGCCCACGAGATGAACGTCTCCCCTTCCGATTTCCGGCGCCAGATGGATTGGCTCAAGCAGGTTTCCCGCGTCGTAAGTTTCGAGGCCGCTGCCGGCGGCGAAGGAGGCGTCGCCATCACGTTCGACGACGGCTACCTCGACAACTACACCAACGCCGCTCCCGTCCTGCTCGAACTCGACATGCCCGCGACGTTCTTTGTCGTCGCCGGGCGCGTCGGCAGGATGCTCGACCACGACACCGACCCCGACTCCGCCGCCCTGATGTCGTGGCAAAACATTAAAGACCTCCAGAGCGCCCGGTTCGAAATCGGGTGCCATACGAAAACTCACCCCAGGCTGGCCCGGCTCGACAGGGGCGGGCAAAACGACGAAATTGCCGGAGCCAAGGGCCTCATTGAACAGCAAATCGGCAGAGAGGTGGCCTCGTTCGCCTACCCCTTCGGGTCGCGCGACGACTACAACGAGCTCAGCATAGCCATTGTGCGGGAAGCGGGGTTCCGCCAGGCCGCGTCCAACAGGTACGGCGTAAACACGCCGGGGGCGAATCGGTTCGACCTGCGGCGCATCTGGGTTGACCGATCTGATACGTTCAACACGTTCAAAGCGAAGGTGGACGGCCGCCTCGATGTCCTCGCCGCTCTGGATTCCCGCGCCGGCATGGCCGCCCGCCGACTCCTCAACCGCCTGACAGCACCAAGGTAGCAACGCGGTGGGGTCGAGCTCCTGCTCGACCGTGGCTCCAACACCCAAACCTGAGCCGATGCAGCACCGCCTCCACCGCCACCCGGTCGCGCGGGAGCGCGACCCCACCGAAACACACCTTCTTGCTTTTCCGCTTACTCGCCCTCTTTGATGAGTTCAACGAGGTGCGGGAGAGTTTCACCGGCGGGGCCGTGCAGAAACGCGTCGGTGATGGTTCTGGTGAAGTCCGTGGTTTCGGTGTTGGCCTCGATAATGTATGCGCCGTTCTGCTTGGCGAACACGGGCAGGCTCGCCGCGGGATACACCTGGGCGGACGTGCCCACGACCAGCAGAACGTCGCACGATTCCGCCAGCCGGGCCGCCTCGACCAGCGGCTGGCTCGGGATGGGCTCGCCGAACATCACCACGTCCGGCTTCATCAACGTCCCGCAAAAACAATAGGGGGGGCTGTCGCCGTGCTGGGAGAGGTCGAGGGGGTCGCGATGCCTGCACCGCGGGCAGACGAGCCATTTGGCGTTGCCGTGGTACTCGATGACGATCTTGCTACCGGCGTCCTGGTGGAGGTTATCGACGTTCTGCGTCACGACGGCCTTGAGGATACCCATCCGCTCGAGTTCGGCGAGGGCGTAGTGGCCCGGGTTCGGCTTGCTGTCCTTAAGTTGCGCGACTAGTTCCAGCCAGAACTTCCACACTTTTTCCGGGTTTTCGTTGTAGGCTTCGATGGTTGCGTACTCGTGCGGCGGGTATTTCTCCCAGATGCCGCCGGCGCCGCGGAACGTGGGTATGTTGCTTTCGGCCGACATCCCCGCGCCCGTCACCGCCACCGCGCACGCCGCCCGCTGGAGCGCATTTGCGGCCTCTCTGAAATGGTCGATCATCGGCGCGCCTCGATCCGTTCCAACCCGTGCATGTACGACCGCAGCGGCGGCGGGACCACCACCGATCCGTCGGCCTGCTGGTAATTCTCGAGCACGGCGACCACCGTCCGGCCCACCGCCAGCCCCGAACCATTGAGCGTGTGCGCGAACTGCGGCTTTTTGTCCCGGCGGAACCGGATGCCCGCCCGCCGCGCCTGGAAATCCGTGAAGTTCGAGCAGGAACTAATCTCGCGGTACGCATTCTGGGCCGGCAGCCACACCTCGAGGTCGTACGTCTTCGCGGAACTGAAACCCAAGTCGCCCGTCGACAGCGTCACCACCCGGTACGGCAGCCCAAGCCGCTGCAGAATCGACTCGGCGTCGTTGGTAAGTTTCTCCAACTCGTCCCACGACTGCTCGGGCGTTGTGAACTTCACCAACTCGACCTTGTTGAACTGAT
>JAPLKX010000400.1 GCA_026387845.1 Candidatus Hydrogenedentota bacterium
CCGGCGCCAGAGGGATCACCTCCCGCCGGTCGGGATGAACGATCACCGCAGCGAGCATCTGGTGCTCGTAGGTCACTGTCCCGTTTTTGTGCTCCTTAACCTGGCACGACGGACAGCAAATCTTCTGCGAGGAAAAGTATCCGGTGCCACCCAACGCCGGTAACAACTGACGGAGGAAATTGCTATTGCCGAAAAAACCGTTCCTCGGCATGAAGGGAAGGGTTGGAAACATAACCCCCCATGGAGGAACGGTTTATGGTTTCGGCAAGGAAGCGCAAGAAGCAGCGACGGAGGAATCGAAAGCTCGGCGACTGCGTGAGGCAGTTTCTCACACCAGCGGTTTGGAGGCAAGTCCAAAACGGTATGTTGCGCCCCTGGCGGGCGTCGCGTTGGCGACTTCAGCCCCTGGTCATGGTCACGGTATGTTGCGCCCCTGGCGGGCGTCGCGTTGGCGACTTCAGCCCCTGGTCATGGTCCTGGTGTTGATGACGTTTATCTGCGGAGACTCCCAAGAAGAGCGATTCGAGTCAGCCCGGGCGGTGGTGGTGGCGATGCTGCCGAAGCGACGCCGGCCGGGCAAGACGGTCCAGGGCTTCGAGAAAGCGTTGTCGCGACTTCCGATGTGGTCCCTCCGTCGCGTGGCCGCAATGGTTCGCAGGCGGCTGCCCGAGGTCTTGGCTCACCGTTGGACGACCAACGGCTTTGTCGTGTTGGGCTGTGACGGCAGCCGGCTGGAGTGCCCTCGCGCCGTTGCCTTGGAAGAACGGATGGGACAGGCGGGCAAGCAAGACGCGGCGCCGACGATGTGGCTGACGGCGTTGGTGCATTTGGCCACCGGCGTGCCTTTTTCGTGGCGCGTCGGAAAGGGCACGGCGAGCGAGCGCGATCACCTGAAGCACCTGCTCGGCATACTGCCCGCCGCGGCGTTGGTGGTGTGCGACGCGGGGTACACGGGCTACGACTTGTGTGCGTTTATGCTGCAACACGGCGTGGATTTCCTGATCCGCATGAGTTCGGTGGTGACCTTATACACGACGACGATGCAGCCCTTGGAGACGTATCGAGAAGGGATCGTGTACTACTGGACGGATCAGGCTCGCAAGGCGGGATTGCCTGCCTTGAGGTTGCGGTTGATACGGCGCGTGGGCGAGAAGAAAGTCCAGGGTGGCAAACAGAAATACGAGGTGTGGCTGTTGACCAGTGTGTTGTCCGCGCGGCGGCTACCCGCGGAGCGTGCGGGGCTTTGGTACCGTTGGCGGTGGGAAAACGAAGGCTTTTTCCGCACCTACAAACGGACGCTGAGCATGGTCAAACTCGCTAGCCGGACCGTAGCGATGATTCACCGCGAGGCGGAGGGGTCCTTGTTGGCCACCCAGTTGTTGTTGGCGATGGCGGCGGACTCGCTTCCCGCGTTCACCGTGGCCAAAGTCAGTCCCCGGCAGGCCGTGCTGGAAGTCCGGCGAGAGTTTCAGAGGCTGATCGGACAGCGACGTACCCCGCCTTTGTCCAGTCGTTTGGCGCGGGCGGTACGTGAGCAGCGTCCCCGAATGACACCCAAGGCCAGCCGCGAGTGGCCTCGCCGCAAGCCGCACAAGCCACCAGGAGCCCCTCAACTCCTCAGGATAGAAACCATCGAAAAGACCACAAAACCGGCGGCCCGCCGGGCCGCATGACACCGAAGTTTTCACCGGCGTTGGGTGCCCCTCCCGGGGTCCTATGCCATGCTGAAGCCTCCCCCATCGCGCGCGTGCGCAATAGCACTGACAGGGATTGGCTGTTACCGGTCGGTTGCGTCCACTTCCCACCCTTTGGTATGGCAAAGACATGCATCTT
>JAPLKX010000488.1 GCA_026387845.1 Candidatus Hydrogenedentota bacterium
CTGGCGACGGCGCAGTTGACCATAGTGGAAGCCAATTTGACCGTAGGGGCCACAGCGCAGCGCGCGAGCTCGACCATCCCCTCGGGCAGCGTTATCAGCCAGAGCCCTGGCGCGGGAATTGAAGTGACCGCCGGGACGGCGGTAAGCCTGATTGTATCGACGGGCTCTGTTCAGACGGCGGTTCCCAATGTGGTGGGCCTGACACGGACTCAGGCGCAATTGGCCATTACGCTGGCGGGGTTTGCACTGGGCAGCGTGGTAGGGCAGGAGAGCACGCTGCCGGTAAACCAGGTGATCAGCCAGATACCGTCCGCCGGCACGCTGGCCGCGCCGGGGACCGAAGTGGATTTGATCATTTCGGCGGGTGTTTCTCCAACTACTGTGCCCAACCTGATCGGCCTGGCGCAGACATCCGCGCTGGATGTCCTTCAATTGGCGGGGTTCATATTGGGCACGGTGACGACGCAGCCAAGCCCGACCGTGCCGGCGGGTACCGTGCTTGATCAAGAGCCGGTGGCCGGCACGTTTGCTCCGGCCGGATCGGCCATTAACCTGGTCGTATCGGAAGGCGTTGTGCTGGTTCAAGTGCCAAACGTGGTGGGCCTGCCGCTTGAACAGGCGGCCACGCTGATTGTGAACGCCCAGCTCCTGGTCGGAACCGTAATCCAGCAACGGAGCCAACAGGCCGCGGGTACGGTCCTGTCGCAAACGCCGGCCGCGGGCGTCAGTGCGAACGCGGGCGAGCCGGTGAACCTGGTGATCAGCCAAGGGTCGGGGACGCTGGGGCGGCCGTTGACCCTGACGGCTTCTCAAGGCACATTCAGCGGCTTTGTACGGCTGACTTGGGAACCGGTGGTGGGTGCTGCACACTACCAAGTCTTGAGGAGTAACACAATCAGCGGCGCCGGCCGAATCGATCTGGCGACCGTCGCCGAAACCACCTACGACGACACGACGGCGCTGCCCCCGACTGTTTCTCAGGTGTCGGGTGGTTGTTTTGCTTCGGCCGGCACCGTGGTCGTGTACAACAACTACTATTATTGGGTGCAGGCGTTGTCGGCGACCGCGGCAAGCGAGTTGTCCGGTCCGGTGCTTGGTTACCGTGGGTTGGCGACGGCCAAAGGCCTGGACTTGGTGCGGGTGAAGGCGTTGCCATCGAGTAACGGGGCCGGCGGCGTGTTGCGCGCGCAGCCGGGCGACAGCCTGGCAGTTCGGCTTTCCAGCCGGGATGCCATCGCCCCGGGCAGCGTGTGGGGTTTGATAGCCATTGACGGCGGCGCAGAGCAGGGCGGCGTTCAGTGGCGGCCGTTGCCGGGGAGCGGCGGTACGGACGGCTGGGTGGTGTACGCGCCGCCGGCACCGTTCCAGGTTGGGCAAACGATCAGGTTCCGTGCGGGCGCGACAACCGTCACAGGGTTTGAAATCCTCGAAACGAGCGAGTTTCTTATAAGCGAAAGTATGGCGCCTGACGCGACGACGGAACTGTGGCAGCCGGATTTCTCGGCGGCCCCGGGCAAGGCCGGCAGCGACGAGGTGCATGTCCGCGTCAGCGATATGGCGGCACTGCCGCCGCTGCCCGAAGCCGTGACCCCGGCGTACGCGATCGGCCCCGAGCAGGTGTTCCAAGTGCCGCAACAGGTATGGCTGCCGGCGCCGGCGCCGTTCGATCCGGCGGACTTGGAGGCGTACGTGCTGGTTTCCAGAGCCACGGGCGCGGAATGGTGGCCGGCCACGCGGGTGCAGGGTTTCCTGGAGCCGGGCGAGACGGCGCGGGCGGAGGCCGAGGGCGTGTTGTGGGTCGGGTTGGTAGTCAGGCACGGGGGCGTGGTTTGCCTCGGCAAGAAGCTGCCGGAATCATGCGACACCGGCGGCGCCGACCTCTCGGATAACGTTATGGTCGGCGGCGCGGCCCTGATGGCGCTGGCCGTGGCCGTCGTCGCATCGCGGAGGCGTTGATAGACCGGACGAAAGATCGGAACACGGCGCCCTGAAGTAGTAAGTGGGACGATTGGGACCATTGAGACCATTGGGACGATTGAGACACCACGCCCGGTAACGGATTTCGACTTTGAATCTCAGCCGGGAGGCCAGTGGAGCGGGCGGCCGCCGACGATGTGCATGTGGATGTGAAAGATTTCCTGCCCGGCCCAGGCGTTGCAGTTGATCACGCACCGGAACCCTTGTTCGGCGATTCCTTCCTTTTCGGCGACACGGTTTGCCCGCAGCAACATTCGGCCCAAGAGTTCGGCGTCAGCCTCGACCGCGTCCGTCAGGCGTTCGATGTGCTTTCTTGGAATGAGCAGGACGTGGCTCGGTGCGGCGGGATGGATGTCTCGGAACGCATAGAACTCGTCGTCGGAATAGACCTGATTGGACGGGATTTGACCCGCGGCAATCTTGCAGAAAAGGCAATCGTCAGCCATGTGTTCCTCCTGTGTTCTCAGGCCCTGCCGGAATGAGGCAATGGGCCCAACTCGCCCAGTTCGTATTGGATTAGCGCGGCGCCGGCGATGGCGGCGATTTCGGATCGGTAGGTGGCGGCGCCCAGACTTACCGGGGTGACGCCCGCGTCCAGCGCGGTGGCCACTTCCTCGTCGGTGAAATCGCCTTCCGGGCCGACCATCAGCGCCACGGAAGACTCGCCGAGGGCGGTCCGCAACGGTGCGGCGTGCAGGTCTTTGGTGGCCAGCAGGACGGGCACGGCGGCGTCGCGCACGGCCTCCTCGATGCCTTCCGCCAAGATGAATTCGGGCAGCCAAAGGCGTCCACACTGTTTACAGGCCTCGATTGCGGCCCGGTCCCATTTGGCGCTGTGTACGGGTTTTCGCTCGGACCGCTGCGCCCGGAAGAACACGAACCGGGCCACGCCGAGTTCGGCGCCGTGCTGGACGATGAAGTCGAGCGCCTTGTCGCGGTGCAGCCAGGCCTGGAGCAACGTGAGCCGGCGAGGCGGCCGCGGCAATACCCTTTCTTCCAGCGCCTGAATCACGACCTCCTTCTTTTTTATCGCTGCGACTTCGCCCGATATTTCCCGGCCGTGGCCGTCGAACAGCGCCACGGGATCCCCCGGCCGGACTCGCACGACGTGCAGGGCGTGATGGGCCTCGTCG
The DNA here is from genome assembly GCA_026387845.1 of Candidatus Hydrogenedentota bacterium. Taxonomy (GTDB): domain Bacteria; phylum Hydrogenedentota; class Hydrogenedentia; order Hydrogenedentales; family SLHB01; genus JAPLKX01. The sequence continues at coordinate 3,111 of JAPLKX010000488.1, forward strand.
CCCCCCACAACGATCTCGCCCGTAGCCGCGGTGTCCTGCGGAATAAAGATCCGGTGCAAGTGCGCCATATAAGCAGCATACCAGCAGCGGCAATTTGAAGCAAGCCGTTTGACTTCTTGTGAAACCACATACTATCATCCGATTTTGGCGGCTAACCTGAACTTTACCCATGGATTTTATTTGCAACAGGTCAACTCTATCCGGCGAAGTCGAGATACCGGGCTCGAAATCGCACACGATCCGCGCCGTCAGCATTGGCGCGCTCGCGGTCGGTGAGAGCCGTATCGAGCGGCCGCTGGATTCGGCGGACGCGCAGTCGGCGGTTCACGCGTACCAGGCGCTGGGCGCCGTCATTACGACGGAAGAAGACGCGTGGGCGGTCACGGGCGTCGGCGGCAGGATTCAGACGCCCGAAGACGTCATCGACATCGGGAATTCGGGCACAAGCCTCAACATCGCGCTGGGATCGTGCGCGCTGTTGCGCGGCGGGCTGGCGGTGCTTACGGGCGATAGCCAGATCCGGCGGCGGCCGTCGGGCCCGCTGGCGCAGTCGCTGAACGATCTCGGGGCGGGCGTCCGGTCGACGCGCGGGAACGGGTGCCCGCCGTTTGTCGTGGAAGGGCGGTTGCGCGGCGGCGACACCTCGCTCGAAGCCGTGAGCAGCCAATACCTGACCAGCCTGCTGATCAACACGCCGATGGGCGACGGCGGCACACGCATTCTCGTGCCCGTGCTTCACGAGCGGCCGTACGTCGAGATGACATTGGACTGGCTGCGGCGGCGGGGCATTCGGGTTGAGCACGACGAGGAGCTGCGCGAGTTCCATATTCCCGGGGGGCAGAGCTACGAGCCGTTCGAGCGGCGTATTCCGGGCGATTTCTCGACGGCGACGTTTTTCATTTGCGCGGGCGCGATGGGCGACAACCGGATCACGTGCCTCGGGCTCGATATGAACGATACCCAAGGCGACAAGGCCGTCGTCGAGTACGTCCGCCAACTGGGCGCGGAGGTCGAGTTTGACGATGAGAAAATCACGGTGCGGCCGGAACGCCTGCGGGGTTGCGAGATCGATCTGAACGCCACGCCGGACGCGTTGCCGATGATGGCGGTGCTGGCGTGTTTTGCCGAGGGAACGACGCGGCTCGTGAACGTGCCGCAGGCCCGAATCAAAGAGACGGACCGGCTCGCCGTGATGGCGCGCGAACTGGGGCGGATGGGCGCGGACGTCGAGGAACTCGCGGACGGGCTCGTTGTCACGCACAGCAATTTGCGGGGCGCCGACGTCAACGGGCACGGCGACCACCGGGTCATCATGGCGCTGGCTATCGCGGGAACCATGGCATCGGACAAAACCCGAGTGCGCGACGCGGACGCGGTGGATGTGACGTTCCCGGGGTTCGTGAAGGCAATGACGCAACTCGGCGCTGAGATCTGGAGCGTGTACGAATGACGTCTGGGACGCCCCCCGGCAGTTGTGGGGGGTGTCCCAATGTTGACTTAAATCGGGTGCTTATTGCGCAAACAGCGGGACCCCCCCCACACCTGCCGGGGGGGCGTCCCAGACGGGCGCAAATTGGAGGGTATATGCTGGGTTGCACGTATGGGAAGATGTTCAAAGTCACCGTCGCCGGGGGCAGTTATCAGGAAGGGCTGACGGTTCACCTGCAAGGCGTGCCGCCGGGGATGAAATTGACCGAGGCGGACATCTATGAGGCGTTGCTGACGCGGAAACCCGGGCAGAGCGAGTTGGCGTCGCCGCGGCGCGAGCCGGACGTGCCGGTCATCTACAGCGGCGTCAATGCCGCCGACACGATGCCGGGGTTCTCGAACGCGGGGATGACCAACGGCACGCCGCTGGTGATCCTGATCCCGAACCTCGACCGGCATTTTGAGCACATCGACCAGTACCAGCAGACGAACCGGACGCCGCGGCCCGGCCATGCCTCGTATGCGTCGTACCAGAAGTACGGGGAGTGCGACGACTCGATCGGTGCGGGCTTTTTCAGCGGGCGGTACACGTCGACGATTGTGGCGGCGGGCGCGGTGGCGCGGCGTGTGCTCAAGCAGCACGGCATCGAGGTGTTCGCGTACGTGAAGGAAGCGGCGGGCGTGCGTGCGTCGGACATGCCACACGACGAGGCGCGCAAAAAGGTGGACGTGTTCCGCGACGTGCGCCGCCAGTACGACCCGATCTATCAGTGGGTGTTTACGGAAGGGCGGATTAAGCCGGAGATGCGGATGCTCGAGAAGATGGCCGTGCTGGCCGAGCTCGAGCGCGACCTCATCAAGATCCAAGATGCCGCAAAGCCTATGGATCCGGAGACGATCCGCAAAGAGTTCGGCGTCCACCCGACGATGAACTGTCCCGATGTCGACGCCGCGTTTGAGATGGAAAAACGCATCCTCGAGATCCGCGACGAAGGCGATTCGAGCGGCGGGCTGGTCGAGGTCGTCGCCACAGGCCTGCCGGCGGGCATGGGCGAGCCGGTGTTCGAGAAACTCGATGGCGAACTCGGCCGGATGATGAGCATCGGGACGATAAAAGCCGTCGAGATTGGCGCGGGGCTTGCCGTCAAAGACATGCGGGGCTCGCAATCCAACGACCAGATGCGCGTCGAGAACGGGCGCGTCGTGTTTGACTCGAACAATGCCGGCGGGATCACCGGCGGCCTCACCACCGGCCAGCCGATTATCGCGCGGCTCGCCGTGAAACCGACGCCCACCATCGCCAAGGATCAACACACCATCGACAAGGTGTCGCTCGAAAACGCCACACTCAGCGCCGTCACACGCAGAGACCCAACCATCGTCGCACGAGTCTGGCCCGTCGCGGAAGCCTTCACCGCAATCGTCCTGCTCGACCAATACATCCAACACCTCGGCTGGCAAGCCATGTGGCGGAAACAACACAATCGTCTTTCTTTGCTTTCTTCCCTTCTTTCTTTCTTCGCAGAAGTAAAGAAGATCAGTTGATAAATCCGCAGTGCCTCCCCATCCAGTAGGGCAGTAGCCAGAATGTGGGGGCCCATTCGGTTTGGCCGTTGCCGCCTTGGGTGGCTTTCCAGGGGTTTTTGTCCCATCGCATGACGCCGCGCTCGCTCGGGGGGAGGAGGCGGTTGGTTTGGATGTCGTCGAGGATGGGTTGGCGGACGAGTTTGAGGTCTTCGCGGGTTGAGTTGTCGACGGTCCAGTCGATGAGGTCGAGGGGCGTGTCGCGCAGAAACATAAGTGAGTCTTCGAGATTGGGGCTGCCGCCGGTGAGCATGGCGTAGGTGAAGTTGAAGAACGGGCTGTCCTCTTTGCCGGCGCCGAGATACCAGCCTTCGACGCTTTCGCGGTACAGTGCGCGGACCTGTGGGTCGGTCTCGTAGGCGAGCAGGGCGGGGTAGGCCAACGCCAGCAGTTCGTCATCGATGTGCGTCCGCCATCCGGGGACGTAGGTTTTGGCGCGGCGGACATTTTCGGCGTAGCCTTCGTCGAACAGCAGGCGTCGGTATTCGCGCTGGTACTTTTCGTCGCCCGTGACGTGCCACGTCGCCTTGAGATAGGAGAGGATCTCGACGGAATTGATGCCGCGCTCGGTGGCCCACTCCGGGTCGCGGTTGAGCCGTTCGGGGGCCCACACGCCCCACCGCGTGTGCGCGCCGTCAATGTCGACGAGGACGTAGCCGTTGTCGATGATGTGGTCCATGATTCTGCGCATGTGGCCGCGCAGTTCCTCTTTCTGCTCGTCGTCCGCAACGAGGTCGTAGAAGATCGGCAGCGCGTAGAAATGGCCGGTCATCTCGTCGCTGCTGGTGTCGCCTTTCCACAACCACCCGTCGCGCGTCGCGGGCCGCCATCGCTGCTCGACGGGCTTTTCCCGGACGGATTCGGCGGCCATCTCGGCGCGCTCGCGGTCGCTGTACGTGCGGTTGGAATCGCTGACCCTCTTCCACGAGGCCGGCACAACGGTGCGCGCCACGAAACCCTCGGTGCCGGTGTACCGCTGGAGATCGAGCATCGCGGTGTATGCGCTCACCGCACGCTCGCGCGCTTCGGGCTCTTTGGCTGCCGCGTAACGGTAACACTCCGCCGCGAGATACATGGCGGTGTATTGGCCGTCGTTGTCGTCGTCCATGGGCTTCCACGATTCGAGTTCGCCCGGGCGTTCGAGCCGGCATTTCTCGACAAGGCCCGGCTCGCGTGTGTGGCGCGCCGCCGTCACGGATTCGAAATGAGCGGCCTTCTGGGCGAGCGTCATCTGCCTGCGCCCAATTGCGCTGACGCCGGCCGCCGTGGCCACGTATGCCGTGCCATCCGGCCCGAACGCCACGTCGCGCACGTCGTTCGACAGCAGCCATCGCCGGCTGTGCCGCAGCGACCACGCCCGGCCGTCGTACCGGGCGACGCCCTGCCGCGTGCCGACCCACATCCGGCCGTCGGGCCCGCGCCGCACGCACCGCACAAAGACGTCATGCAATCCCTCGTCCGGCGTCATCTGGCCCACGCGCACGCCGCCCCGGTACAAGGTCACCCCGCCCAGCCCGCCCACCCACAGCGTACCTTCGGAGTCGAACGCCAGCGAGGCAACGTCCGGGCTGAGGATCTCGTTCTCTTTTTGGTACACGCCCCTCTCATTAGGCCGCACGCATACGAGTCCCATGCCGGTGGCGACCCAGCACGTGCCGTCCCCATCCACCATCACGTCGCGCCGGTTCA
>JAPLKX010000619.1 GCA_026387845.1 Candidatus Hydrogenedentota bacterium
ATCAACCCCACTACACGCCCCGGCGCAACCCCAAACGTCGGCGGGCATTCCGACGCGTCCAGCACACCCAGCCGCCCGCTCGTACCCGCGCCAACATAGATCAACCGGCCACCCTCGCGCATCGCCGACGCCACCCATTCGACAACCACCGAAATCGCGTGCTCTTCCGCCAGGATTGCCCGCGAAAGACCCGCGTCTTCGCCCGCCATCCGCCGTACCATCTCGACCGGCTCGAGTTCGTCCAAATGTTTTCCCCGTTCCAGCCGCCGCTCCGTCACCGGCAACCCCATTGTGGTGCGGGCATCTCGCCTGCTCGCCCCCGGCTCCCTGTTGCACGTCGCCTCCGAATACCACGCAGCCGGCCCGGTGCCCAGAATGCTGAACACCGCCTCGTGGCGCCGCTTCACCGGAAACGCCGGCGACAACACCGGTCTCTTTCCCTCGAGTGCCAGTTTGAAAGCGTTCGCATAGAACTCCGATTCCGAGAACAGGCTTCCGTTCATAAACACCGGCGCATTTGCCGGCAGCCCCAGCCGCCGTGCCGCCGTCAGCGCCTGGCCCGCCAGCAGGCCCGCCTGCTCCCGGATCACCCCAAACGCCACATGGTCGCCCGCAACCGCCGCGCTCACCACGGAATGCGCCAACGCCGCTATCTCGTTTTTCGAAGCGTCTGACGTCCATTCGGCCAGTTGATCAAACCCGTCCAGGCCCGCCGCGCACGGCAACACCTCGACCAACTCCGTTTCCGGGCCCGCCCCGTCAAACGCGTACCCCGCCGCCCTCAGCGCCGACACCGCAATGCCATACCCGCTCCCGTCGTCGCCGAACACACGACCGTGGCCCCCTACTATCAGCGACCTCCCCTCGCCCGACTGCGCCAGCACCGACGACCCCGTTCCGGCCGTCACCACCACCGCCGCAAGATCACCCGCGTTCGCGTACAAAATTGGGTGCAGGTCGTTCGTCACACGCACCCGCTCAGCCCCAAGCATCTCCCGCGCCGATTCCGCTATCTGCCCGCGCAAGTGTGGCCGCGCCGCACCCGCCACCCCCGCCGCCGCCTCGTCAACCCGTTCCACGCCCACCGATTGCGCCAGCGTGTGTCCCAGCCGCGCGATCAGCGTCGCACAATGAAGCGCCCCGTGCTCGATCGCGTTGGCCGGGCCGCCCGAACATTCCGACAACAGCAGGCCCTGCTCGTTGTACAACCCCGCACGCGTGCACGTCGCCCCGCAATCGCACGCCAGTATGATCTTCATCCCTGCCCCTTCCGCCTAATGCCGTTCACTTAATGCCGTCACGACTTACGCATCCCGTCTTAGCCCGCTTCAGCGGGCTCCTCTTTGCACCCGTCTTTAGACGGGGTGTCAAGGGACCTATTCCTTTTCAATAGCGCGCTTTAGCGTGTCTTTCACAGAGGCTTTAGCTGTTCTCCTGAGGTTGTGAAACAGCACTCTCAACGATCATCCCAGCCCGGACAAAACTGGTCTACCGCACCCCGCTGAATCACGCCCCGCTCGCAGATGTCCTTGTACAGGTACGCGCTGGCGTTGGGCGTCCTCGCCTGGCTCGACCGATCCACATGGATCAAACCGTACCGCGGCCCGTAACCTTCCGTCCACTCGAACCCATCCAGCAGCGAATACCAGAAATAGCCCCGCAAATCCGCGCCATTCCTAACGCAATCAAGCGCCGCCCACACATGATCCAGCATAAACCCGCAACGTGCCGCGTCGTCACCCGTTCCCAAACCGGTACCCGATATCAGCAGCGGCACTTTATACCGGCCATAGGCTTCCACAATTTCACGCAATCCCTCAGCGCAAGGTTGTGGCCGAGGGTTCCTTACCGGCCCGCCCGTTTCGTCAACAACTTGCGTAAACAACCTCCCAGGCCGGATCGCGCTGAACCTCACTATCTCCGCCCCGTAATACGAGAACGCAAGAAAATCCGCCGTGCCCGACACATCGGCGGGGGCGGCAACGGGTATCCGCGGCCACCGCCCCGACGTCACCGCGTCGAACAGCCAATGATTGCACCGCGCCGTCTCGCGCATCGACGCCCGGTAATCCCACGCGCTATGCTCGTTCCACGGACGGAACCGGCGCGCCCGCGTGCTCGCCCCAACCATCGCATCACCGCGCGCATCATGCAGCGCCCGCCACGCGCGCGCATGCGCCTGCGCCACGTTCCCAAAGGCCCTTGCCCCGTCCAGCACACCGCCTCGTCCCGGCGGCCACAACCCCTCCACGTACCCCATCTCGATCAGGTGCATCGGCTCCAGGATCGGGATCCACCACCGGCATCTCTTCCCAAATGCCTCCGCCACCCATCGCGCGTACCGCTCGAACAGCCGCGCCGCGCCCGGTCCCGCCCAACCCCCCAACTCCGCAAACCACCCCGGGCTCGTCCCATGGAACAGCGCGCATACCGGCTCCAGACCCGCCTCAGCCAACGCATCGAAAACATCCCCGTAATGTGCAATCGAACCATCGTCAAACCGGCCCGGCTCTGGCTCAATCCGGCTCCACTCCAGATTAAACAGCAGCGCCCCGTGGCCTAGTTTCCGCGCAAGGCCAATATCCTCACGGTACCGCCTGAAATGATCCGCCGCTACCTTCGAACTCCCATTCTCCCGAACCCGGCCCGGCCGCTGTTCCCAGCGCCACCAGTCGCTGTTGAAATTGCCACCTTCCACGGCGTGCGCAGAAACCGCCGCACCCCACAAAAATCCCTCAGGACGCCCCGTCATCCCTGCGCAACCCTCCATGGTGGACACACCCCTGCTATCCTATCATGCCCCCCACCAAAAAAGAACGCACACCCCTGTTCCTTTGTTTTTCCCGTTCCTTCCTCCTCCCCTGCACCTTATGTCCCTTTCGTCCCTTTCGTCCCTTTCGTCCTTTGTCCTTTGTCCTTTGTCCTTTGGCTCGGCGGGGTCATCAACCAATGCATCGAACCCGCCTCGTTGCGACCGTATCCCGTCACCGACGAACAGGCCCGGCAGATCCGCCAATACCCCGCGTACTTCCTCGAAACCCAGCCCGATCTCCCTGCCTGGAAATAATTCCCGGGAATAGAACGGATTGCCCACTTGTTGCGACTCGGGAAGGTAGTGGAACGAGGTATTAAAGAATACGGCGGCGGCGTAGCTCAGTCTGCCGCGGTTCATAGTCATTTACCACCCACCACCATGGGCCCGGCTGGTAACCGCCACCGGGCCTAACCTGTTCTTAGGGGGTTCGCCGTGGTGCCCTTTCGTCCCTTTTGTCCTTTGTACTACTATCCCGCAACTTCCAGCAATTTTTCGCAGAAATTGGAGCCGACCCAAGATCAAAGCCTGTCATCCTGAGCGACCAAGTCCCGGGAGCCAAGGCTTTTTTGTGGAAGAAAAACCAAATCGTTGCACCCACGGTGAAAGCCATTACGCAAACCCAAAATCAGAGCCTGTCATTCTGAGCCCGCCCAGTCAG
>JAPLKX010000626.1 GCA_026387845.1 Candidatus Hydrogenedentota bacterium
CGAAGGAAGTGTCCGAGTTGTTCTTGCCGAAAAATACGCTGGTAACCTACACCGAGGGTCGGAAGGTCGGCCGCTCCGATATGACGCAGGACATGAAGTTTTACACGGACCGGTCTCCGATCCTGCCGGACAAGTTTCCGGTGATCATTCTGATTAACAAGCAGACGGCGAGTTCGTCGGAGATCGTGACGGGCGCGCTGCAATATTGGCAGCATGCGCTTGTGGTCGGCGAGGAGACGTACGGGAAGGGCAGTGTGCAGACGATCATCCCGCTGGTCCGGCCGGAGGGCAGCGCGCTGCGGCTGACGACGGCGCTTTATTACACGCCCGCGGGGGTCACCATAGACGGCGAGGGCATCAAGCCGGACGTCGAGGTGGCGATGGCGGAAAAACAGCAGCTTGCGTTGCTTAAACAGATGTTCGAATCCATGAAGGACGACATCAAAAAGATCAATGCGCAGAACCACGGGAGCGTCAGTGGCGACAAAGTCGAGGAGACCACCGTGGAAGACCTGCAACTGAAGCGGGCGGGCGAACTGTTGACTGAAGAGCCGCAGTTTGACCGGTTGCTGGCCAAGTACCATAAAGACACGTCGGAGACGCAAGTGGCGGCATCGCCGGACAAGGTGCTTCCGCAAGGCCGGGATGCACAACGCGAAGACGTTGATGCGGCCGCTCCGTCTGAGCCGCTGCCCTGATCATGAGGACGGACAACCGCGCCTGCGACCAGATGCGGCCCGTCCAAATTGAGAGGCATTATACGAAGTTCGCCGAAGGATCCGTGCGGGTATCCTTCGGCGATACTATTTTGATCTGCACGGCCACGGTGAGCGGCGTTATGCCGTCGTGGTTGCGCGACACGGGCAAGGGTTGGGTGACGGCGGAGTACGCGATGCTGCCGCGGTCGGCGCCCGAACGGGTGTTGCGCGATACGGCCAAGAAAGGGCGGGCGCTCGAGATCAGCAGAATCATCGGCCGGTCGCTGCGGAGCGTGGTGGATTTGCAGGGGCTGGGCGAGCGCCAGGTGATCCTGGATTGCGACGTGATCCAGGCGGACGGCGGGACGCGTACGGCGGCCGTAACGGGTGCTTACGTGGCGCTGCACGATGCGGTGTCGTCGCTGGCGGCGTCGGGGAAGCTGGCGAAATCCCCCATGATGGGCCAGTGCGCGGCGGTGAGCGTGGGCGTTGTGGGTGGGGAGGTGCTGCTCGATTTGCGGTATGAGGAGGACGTCCGGGCCGAGGTCGATATGAACCTGGTGATGCGTGAAAACGGGGAGTTTATCGAGATCCAGGGGTCTTCGGAACGGAAGACGTTTGATCGGGATGCGCTGGACCGGATGATCGACTTGGGGCAAAAGGGGATTAGGGAGTTGATGCGGATACAGTCGGAGAGCCTGAGCCTTGGCTGAGATCCTGCTGATCGGGAGCGGTAACCGGGGAAAAGCGTTTGAACTGGCGGGCCTGCTCGAGGGCCTGCCGTGGGACGTGCGTTGTTTGGCGGATTATGCGCCTGCGGCGGGGCCCGTGCCTCCGCCCGTGGAAGACGGCCTGACTTTTGAAGAAAATGCGGTAAAAAAAGCGGTGTATTTCAGCGATGTGTTTGGCGCGGCGTGCCTGGCGGACGATTCAGGCCTTGTGGTGGACGCGATTGGCGGGGCTCCGGGGATCTATTCGGCCCGATATGCCGGCCCCGAGGCGGACGACAAGGCCAACAATGCCAAGCTGCTGGCGGATCTCGATGGGGTGGCGGAGGCGGACCGGACGGCGCGGTTTGTGTGTTACGCGGCGTTTGTGCGGCCGGGCGAGCCGCCCCACGTGGAAAAGGGTGTCGTGGAAGGCCGGATAGGATTCAGGCCGCGGGGTTCGGGCGGGTTTGGCTACGACCCGCTGTTCATCCCGGAAGGGCACACGCGGACATTCGGCGAGATGGAGATGGCGGAGAAGAAACTGATCAGCCACCGCGGGCTGGCGCTGCAGAAAATGCGCGCGTATTTGGAGAGGCTGGCGGCGCGGGAGTAGACAGTGGACGTTGTGGACACAGTGGACGGATAAAAATCGGGGCGTGGGACAAGAGTTGACCGCAAGCATAGAGGAACAGATATCGGCTGCGGCGGCCGCGATACGGCGGGGGGAAGTTGTGGTTTACCCGACGGAGACGGTTTACGGTCTGGGTGCGGACCCGTTTTCGGAATCGGCGGTGCGGCGGCTGTATGCGATTAAGGAGCGGGATCCGGGCAACCCGGTGCTGCTTATTGTGGACGGGCTGGATCAGTTGCGGGAAGTGGTGCGGGAAGTGAGCCCGGCGGCGGCGGCGTATGCGCGTCGATTTTGGCCGGGGCCGCTGTCGATGCTGTTTCCGCGGTCGCGAAACTTGCCGGATGTGCTGACGGGCGGGCTTGACGAGATTTGCGTCAGGTGGACGTCGCACCCGCTGGCGCGGGCGTTGTGCCGTGAGGTGGGGCACGCGATCACGTCGAGTTCCGCCAACCGTTCCGGGCAGGCGGCTGCGCGGTGTTTGCAGGACGTGACCCTGGAGGGTTTGGGCGCGACGGTGGACGGCGGCGTTCTTCCGCAGAGCGCCCCCTCGACGGTTTTTGATCCGGCGACGGAAACCATCCTTCGGGAGGGGGCCATCCCGAGGGAGGCGTTGCTGAAGCTGAAATGACCGGCATATACGGCGGCGGCGCAGCCGTTGTATTATATAGAGGCGCGCGTGCGCGAGGCAATTGGGCCGCCACTCCAGAAGGAGGCAAACATGTGGGGAGTTTTTGGCGGCGTTTACGGGATTTGGCGCGCGGTCTAGAAGATGGCGGCACGTATACTTCATCGAGTGATCGGACAGGAGGCGGCATGAAAATAGCGGTGGGCAGTGATCACGCGGGTTACGAGACTCCGGGGCCCGAGTACAAGCCCGGCATCATGGATTTTCTGAAGTCGCTCGGGCATGACGTAGTCGATTGCGGCACGAACGGGCCGGAGCCGGTTGACTACCCTGATTTCGCCAAACGGGTGAGTGAGGCCATCATGAAAGGCGAGGCGCAGATGGGCGTGCTGATCTGCGGGACGGGCATCGGCATTGCGATTGCCGCGAACCGGTTTCCAGGCATCCGGGCGGCGGTCTGCACGTCGCCGGAGATGGCTCGGATCGCCCGCGAGCACAATGAAGCGAACGTGGTGGCCGTGGGCCGGCGGATTCTATCGCTCGAGCAGTGCCTTGAAATTGTCAAGACGTTCTTGGAGACGCCGTTCAGCGGGGCTGAACGCCACAAGCGGCGCGTCGGGAAGATGGGCTGAAGAGAGGCTGTAGGCCGTAGACTGTAGGCTGTAGGTAAGACAGTGGGCTTGGAACTCTATTAAGGAGATTTGATGAACCGTTTGACGCCCCGGCAAATTGTTGAGGAACTGAACAAATACATCATCGGCCAGGACAGCGCGAAGCGGAAAGTGGCGATCGCGCTTCGTAACCGGTGGCGGCGCCAGCATTTGCCCGAGGACCTGCGCGACGAGGTTGCGCCGAAAAACATTATCATGATCGGGCCGACCGGTGTGGGCAAGACGGAGATTGCGCGGCGTCTGGCGCGTCTGGCGGACGCCCCGTTTCTGAAAGTCGAGGCGTCAAAGTTTACCGAGGTGGGGTACGTTGGGCGGGACGTTGAATCGATCATACGCGAGTTGACGGAGGTGGGGGTGTCGCTGGTGCGCGAAGAGATGAACCGGGAGATGACGGGGGAGGCCAAGAAACGGGCGGAAGAAAAGCTGATGGACCTGCTTCTGCCTCCGGCGCCGCGGCCGATGCGGCCGCCAATGCGGGCGCCAAACGTATACAGCCCGGCTGACGTGGGGGCGGGGGATGAGCCGGCTGCGCCGTTGTCGCGGACCGATCAGGCGGAGGTGCGGGTGCGCGAACTGTTGCTGGAGAAACTGCGTCGTGGCGAGTTCGAGGAGCGGGAGGTCGAGGTGGAGGTGCGGGAATCGAGCGGGACGACGCCGATGATGCAGGTGTTTTCGAATACGGGTATGGAGGAGATGGGGCTGAACATGCAGGAGATGTTCGGGAGGCTGTTTCCGGCACGGAAAAAGCGCAAGAAACTGACGGTGGCGGAGGCCCGTAAGATATTGGAGCAGGAAGTGTTACAGGAGTTGGTGGATCAGGAGGCGCTCGTCACAAAAGCCATCGCACGGACAGAAGACGCCGGTATCGTGTTCTTGGACGAAATCGACAAAATAGCGGGGCGGAGTTCGCCGGGCCACGGGCCCGACGTGTCCCGGGAAGGGGTCCAACGGGATATCCTGCCGATTGTCGAGGGCAGCACCGTCACGACCAAGTACGGGCCGGTGCGGACAGACCATATCCTGTTTATTGCCGCCGGCGCGTTCCACATGACGAAAGTTTCGGACCTGATCCCGGAGCTTCAGGGCCGGTTTCCGATCCGGGTGGAGTTGGACAGCCTGGACGCGGAAGACTTTGAGCGGATTCTTCGGGAGCCACAGAATTCGCTGATTAAGCAGTATCAGGCGCTGCTGGCCACCGAAGGCGTTACCGTCGAGTTCGAGGATGAAGCCATTGGGGCTATCGCGCGCATTTGCCAGAAAATCAACGAGGAAACCGAAAACATCGGTGCGCGGCGGCTCCATACAGTGATGGAGTACCTGCTCGAGGACATTTCGTTTGAGGCCCCGGAGACGCGCGGGCGGGCGGTGCGGATTAGTGCGGCGGACGTGGAAAAGCGTCTGGCGGAACTGGCCGAAGACCAGGATATGAGCCGATACATTCTTTAGTCTGGAGTCTGGAGTCCGGAGTCTGGAGGAAGTGACCTTTACTGGCGAGACGCCCGCACCACAAGACACTGATTGAATAAACTGTGGTGCGGGCGTCTCACCGGCACATTGTAAGGGAGCGAGTTTTGATGCGGTTTCCGTCGTTGGAGCGGTTGGGGGTTCGGGTGGCGGCGATTTCGGAGATGCGGGACGGTGACTGCGGGGATGATGAGGCCCAGGCGGCGTTTTGTGGGGGGCTGGGTATCGATGCCGGTGACCTGGTGACGGGCCGGCAGGTGCATGGTGTGGCTGTGGCAGTAGCGGGGGAGGGGGACCGCGGCAGACGTTTTGCGGACACGGACGGGTTCGTCACGGCGGTGGCAGGGCTGCCGCTGGCGGTGTTCGTTGCAGACTGCGTGCCGGTGTACTTGTTTGACCCGGAACGGGGGGCAGTTGGCCTGGTCCATTCGGGTAGGGAAGGGGTGAGGCAGGGTATTTTGGAGTCTGCGTTGCGGGCGATGGTGAACCGGCTGGGTAGCCGCGCTGAGCATGTTCATGCGGTAATCGGGCCGTCGGCGGGACCGTGCTGCTACGAGGTGTCGGAAGCGATGGCGGACCAGTTTCGGGTGCTGGGGCTGCCTA
>JAPLKX010000655.1 GCA_026387845.1 Candidatus Hydrogenedentota bacterium
CCAGCGAATGGCCCGACAAGGAAACGTACAGAGACTTCGTCAAGGAATCCATCGACATGGGGTACCTGGACGACCTGAAAATCAGCAACGAAAACGCCAAGATCACTTTCGAGGCCAAAAACAAGGCCGTGGTATATCCTATTGACGCGACCGCCTCGTTCGGGTCGGCCTCGCTGAAGGCCGTTCTTACGGATGAAAATGGCAAATGGCTCGTTACCGACGTTACAATGGAGCAATATTAGACGGTACCAGGCAGTCTTTGTCAGGCCCGGCGGGATCCGCGATGCGACACAGGTTGGCCGGGCCTGCTTTAATTTTCCTGGCTGCATTGTTCTCTCTACCAGGTGCAACCACGGAGGCCACTGACATGCCGCAGGTCCAAAAGGCGCTGGAATACGTGCGGGCGAACCGCGATAGCTTCATGAACAGGTACCTGGATCTCCTGTCCATCCCGAGCGTATCGACCCTCCCCGAAAACCGCCAAGATGTCCAAAAAAACGCCCTATGGCTCGCGGGCCAATTGCGCGGTATCGGCGCAACCCGCGTCGACGTCATCGAAACACCCGGCCATCCAATCGTCTACGGTGAACGGCTCGACGCGCCCGGAAAACCCACCCTGCTCGTGTACGGCCATTATGATGTCCAGCCTGCAGACCCCCTCGACGAATGGCAGTCAGACCCGTTCAAGCCCGAAATCCGCGGCCAAAACGTCTACGCCCGCGGCGCCTCCGACATGAAGGGCTCGCTGATGGCGTTCATCATGGCCGCCGAAGCCGTTGCGCGCCAGGGCCGCGCGGGCGCGCCCATGCCCGTCAACCTGAAGTTCCTGCTCGAGGGCGAAGAGGAAATCGGCTCGACCCACCTCCCCGAATTCATCTCAAGCCACCGCGACCTGCTCAAGGCCGACGCCGTCGTCAACTGCGACGGCACCATCAGCGGGCCCGACCTCCCTTCGATCACCTACGCCCTCCGCGGGCTCGCCTATTTTGAACTCGAAGTCCGCGGCCCGCGGCAGGACCTCCATTCCGGCATTTTCGGCGGCTCGATCGCCAACCCCGCCCAAGTCCTGTCCGAGTTGATCGCCGGCATGCACGACGCCGACGGCAGAGTGACCCTCCCCGGCTTCTACGACAAAGTCCGCCCTTTGGACGAGGCTGAGCGGGCCGCTCTGGCGCGCCTGCCAACCACCGACGGCCAATGGATAGCCATGACGGGCTCGCCCGCGCTCTGCGGCGAGAAAGGCTACACGACGCTCGAGCGTGTCGGCGCTCGGCCAACGCTTGAAGTCAACGGCATCGTCAGCGGCTTCACGGGCGAAGGCGCAAAAACCGTACTGCCCGCAAAAGCGATGGCGAAAATCTCAATGCGGCTTGTGGCCGATCAAGACCCGGCGGACGTTTACGGCCAGCTCCAGGCGTATGTCGAGTCGCACGCGCCCGACACCGTGACGTGGGAGGTCCGCGAGTTGTCACGCGGGCCCGGCGCCATCATGTCGCGCGACTCCGTGGCGATGAAGGCGGCCGTCGCGGCGCTCGCCGAGACGTTCGGGGTCGAGCCCGTATTCCGCCGCGAAGGCGGCAGCGTGCCCGTGGTCGGCCACATGCAACAGGAACTGGGACTCGACAGTATCATGCTCGGGTTCGGCCTCCCCGACGATAACATCCACGGGCCCAATGAAAAGCAACACCTGCCCACGCTACTCAAAGGCATCGAAGCCTACGTCCGTTTTCTCGAGCGGCTGGGGGCGTAAAAATCGAAATTACCCGAACATGTCTAGTTGTTCCCTAAAAGAAAGCCAGTCTTCGCCGTAGTAGGCCGACTTCTCCGAAGTGGGCCTGATCAACGGGCAAAGCAGCAATTTTAGTATCGGGTTGGACGATCAATGAAAGCCACCTTGAAAATATCCGGAATGACCTGCGCGGGCTGCGCACACCGGGTCGAAACCGCCCTATCCAAAGTCCCCGGCGTCTCGTCGGCCAGCGTCAACCTCATGACGGAACATGCAACCGTCGAATACGATCCGGGCGAAGTCCAACCCGGTGCGCTCGTCTACGCCGTCGAGAAAACCGGCTACGGCGCTACCGTCATCCCCGCCGAAGAGCCGGGTCGCGCTCACGCCGATCTCAGGATCACCGGCATGACGTGCGCCGGCTGCGTGCGCAACGTCGAAAATGCACTCAGAAAAACGCCCGGCGTGATTGCCGCAACTGTCAACCTTATGACCGAGCAGGCCTCAGTTGAATACGAACCCGGCGCGACAGATCCACAGACACTCATCAAAGCCGTCCAGGATTCGGGCTACGGCGCCTCCGAGATCAAGGCCGCCGCCGCCGAGCCCGAAGACGTCGCCGAAACCAATCTGCGCAGGGCCTGGCGGCGATTTGTGCTGGCGTGGGCTTTGACGCTGCCGCTGCTGGTGTTGATGGCGCTGCACATGTCGGGCCTGTGGATGGCGCCGTTCCAGCAGGTTCTCGAAATCGTGCTGGCGATCCCCGTGCTGGCCGTGGCCGGCGCCGCAACCTACCGATCCGCATTCAAGACAGCCGCCCATCTCAGCCCAAACATGGACACCCTGATCGCCATGGGCACACTCGCCGCCTTTATCACCGGCCCGCTCGCCGTGGCCGGCCTGGCCGTGGCCAACTATGCCGGTGTCGCCGCCATGATCATGGCGTTCCACCTCACCGGCCGCTATCTCGAAGCCCGCGCCCGCGGCAGAGCGTCCCAAGCCATCCGCAAGCTGCTCGAACTCGGCGCTAAAACCGCCCGCGTCGAACGAGCCGGCCAACTCATTGAAGTGCCTGTCGACCAGATTGCCGTCGGCGACGTCATGGTCATCCGGCCCGGCGAAAAAATCCCTGCAGACGGCGTTGTCGAGTCCGGCGAGAGCACCGTCGACGAATCGATCGCCACCGGCGAATCACTGCCCGTCGACAAGGCCCCCGGAGATGAGGTGCTCGGCGCCACAATCAACAAACTGGGTATGCTCCATGTGCGCGCCACCCGCGTCGGCCGCGACACCTTCCTCGCCCAGGTCATCCGCCTCGTTCAGGAGGCCCAGAGCACCAAGGTGCCCATCCAGGCGTTTGCCGACCGCGTCACGGCCGTTTTTGTGCCGATAATCCTGCTGATCGCGCTGGCCACGTTCGCCGCCTGGGCGCTGTTCCCGGGCGTGATGCGCAGCGTGGCCGTGTTTGCCCAGCCATACCTGCCCTGGCTGGATCTGTCTGCCTCGAATCTGACGCTGGCCGTTTTCGCGGCGGTCGCAGTGCTGGTGATCTCGTGCCCGTGCGCGATGGGCCTCGCCACGCCGACCGCACTCATGGTTGGAACCGGGCTCGGCGCAACCCGCGGCATACTCATCCGCCGCGGCGAAGCCATACAAACCATCCGCTCCGCAAAAACCATATGCCTCGATAAGACCGGCACACTCACACACGGCCTGCCCGCTGTCACCGGCATCTTCTCCGTCCCGCCAATCGAGGAGCGTGATGTTCTCCGCCTCGCCGGCTCCGTCGAAAATGCTTCCGAACACCCGATCGCCCGTGCCATCGCGGATCGTGCACGCGACGAGCGTATTCCATTAGCCGGCGTCGCAGCGTTCGAGGCCGCGCCCGGAAAAGGCGCACGCGCTCGCGTCGGCAGCGACGACGTGTACGTCGGCAAAGACCAATACCTGCGCGAGGCCGGAATCGATATCTCGCCCGTCCGTACCGCCGTCGACACTTTCCAAAACGACGGCAAGACCACCGTGCTCGTCGCACGCAACGGACAAGTCATCGCCGCAATCGCCGTGGCCGACACACTCAAGCCCGGGTCGCCCCACGCCGTCCACACGCTCGAACGAATGGGCCGCCGCGTCGTCATGATCACCGGCGACAACGAGCGTACCGCCCGGGCTATTGCGCGCGAGGCCGGCATTTCCGACGTGCTGGCCAACGTTCTTCCCGGTGAGAAGGCCGACGCCGTCAAGAAGCTGCAGGCGGAACGCGGCCTCGTCGCCATGGTCGGCGACGGTATCAACGACGCCGCCGCCCTTGCCCAGGCCGACGTCGGGATCGCCATCGGCGCCGGCGCCGATGTCGCTATCGAATCTTCCGACATCACACTCGTCAGCGGCGAACTGACCGCCTTGGTCACCGCCATCAGGCTTTCCGAAGCCACATTCAACAAGATCCGGCAGAACCTCGTTTGGGCATTCGGCTACAACGTCCTGGCCATTCCCCTGGCCGTATTGGGCCTGCTTCACCCCCTGATCGCCGAAGCCGCCATGGCACTCAGCTCGATCAACGTCGTCACCAACTCCCTCCTCCTCCGCCGGTTCCGCTAGCGAAAAACGGGGACTGACACGCCTTTTTCGGCAGTTTGAAAAAACGTGTCTGTACCCGCTTTTCGATTAGCACGACTCACTACACCAGCAAACCGTTGCTAATTCCTCAGACTCTGCAACGGCGCAGGGATTCGGCCCCCGAACGACACGAACCGGCCCGACGCCCCCGTGTTTCTGACTTCCATCACCCCCGCCTCGCCGAACAGCCCGCCGAATACGGCCCGGTCATTGACGCCTTTGCCAGGCGCCGGAATGATCCGGACGGCCGTGGTCTTGTTGTTGACAACACCGATGGCCATCTCGTCGGCGATGTTGGCGCTGAGCGTTTCCGCGTCGATATAGCCAGGCACCACAATCATGTCCAGCCCGACCGAACACACGCTCGTCATCGCCTCGAGTTTCTCAATCGAAAGCGTGCCGGCGGCGGCAGCTTCGGCGAGCGCCTTGTCTTCGCTCACCGGGATGAACGCCCCGGAGAGACCGCCCACGCTCGAGGAAGCGAACGCCCCGCCTTTCTTGACCGCGTCGTTGAGCAGCGCGATCGCCGCGGTGCTCCCGGGCCCCCCGATTTTTGTGATGCCCATCGCTTGCAGGATTTCGCCAACGCTGTCGCCCACGCGCGGGGTCGGCGCCAGCGAAAGGTCAACCACCCCGAACGGCACGCCCAGACGCGCGGCTACTTCCCGGCCTATCAGTTCGCCGACGCGCGTAACGCGAAACGCCGTCCGTTTGATTTCCTCGGAGATATGTTCAAGGTCAACGTCCCCGCCGCCATCGACCAGCCGCTCGACCGCCGCCTTGATCACGCCCGGCCCGCTGACGCCGATGTTGACAACCGTGTCGGGCTCGCCCGCGCCGAGATACGCCCCCGCCATGAACGGGTTGTCTTCGGGCATGTTGGCAAACACCACCAGTTTGGCCGCGCCGAACCCGTCTCTGTCCGCGGTGAGTTCTGCCGTGCGTTTGATTTGCCGGCCCATCAGGTTCACGGCGTCCATGTTGATGCCCGCACGCGTGCTGGCCACGTTCACGGACGCGCAGACCCGGCTCGTCCTGGCAAGAACTTCCGGGATGGAATCGATCAGGTTGCGGTCGCCACGGCTGAACCCTTTCTGGACCAGCGCCGTATACCCGCCGACGAAATCGACCCCCACGTCTTCGGTGGCCTCATCGAGCGCCCGCGCCAGCGGAAGGCACACCTCCGGCCCGTGGGCTTCGAGCAGGGCCTGTGCCGGCGAAATCGCCAGCCGCTTGTTCACGATCTGGATGCCATACTTGCCCGAGACCTCATCGCAGCACGGCACAAGATTCGCCGCAACCGAGTGCAGCCGCGATCGCACCTTGCGGATCATCCGCCCCGAGTCGCTGTCCGCGCAGCCCAACAGGTTGACGCCCAGCGTCACCGCGCGCACATCCAGGTTTTCGATCCGCACCATCTCGATCGTTTTAAGAATATCTTCTGTCGGGAGCATCTAAATGTCCTCGTCATTTGGCATATTACCGGCGGCGGCCGGTGTGGACTTCGAGCGAGTTTGTCGCGGTGAAAATATCCTGGTGCTGAAGCGTCAGCGTGATTCCAAGCTCGGCGGCGGTGGACTCGAGTTCGCAACGAAAATCCTTGGCGTCGAGATGCCGCGGGAGCGTGACATGAAATATGGTAATGAACCGGCCCTCCCGCACCTCGTTCCACACGTCGTCAATGTTGACGTTGCGGTCCGCGCAGCATCGCGACAGACGCCGCACGATACCCGGCTTGTCGTCGCCCACGCACGTGATGATAAACGGTTCGCCCTCGGCGGGCGCCCCGCCACGCTCCTCGCCCCGCCGCACGATCACGTCCAAACCGCCCGCCTCGCGCAGCCGCTGTTCAAGCTGAGCAGGCGACACCCCGCTCGGAAACCGCGCAGCCACCAGCATCGTGAACCAACCCTGCATGATCGTCTGGCTGGTGGCTTCGAGGTTGCCGCCCATCGAGTAGACCACGTCGGCGACATCGGCCACAACGCCGCGCCGGTCCGGGCATAGCACACT
>JAPLKX010000667.1 GCA_026387845.1 Candidatus Hydrogenedentota bacterium
GACTCCCTATACGTCAATGGAGTCAAACTCGCGCCCAGCGGCCAGGAAGATTGGCAAAGATGGATCTATCAAGCGAGTCTGGAACAGGCGACGGTTTACGAATTCACCTTTGAGCGGCCCAACCGGGGAAATTATGCCAGCACAACAACGGCCCCGCCCGAGGTTGTCGTTATGGCGCCGGAAGAGGGTGCCGTGCTTTCCCGTGCCTCGGGATTCGCGATTGCATGGGCACCGGACGAGGGCAATACAATCGCCCTCGATATCGATGAAGACTTTGAACAAGCCGAAGCAGAAGGCATGCAATCAGGGTATTGTTGCCTCTATCTGAGCGATGAAGAGACGGAGCAACTCGCTTTTGAGATTGCCGATACCGGCAGCCACGACGTCAGTCCCAACGGTCTACAAAACGCCCAGCAGGTCTACGGCGTCAGTCCGGCTGAATGTCCGAATGAACTACCTGCTGTCATTACCTTGGAACGGAAAAGGGTTGGCACGCTGCATCCGGGATTGAGCGGTGAAATCGGCGGTAACGCCAAAGCCATCGTCCATTTTCGCAGTATTCCGTAGCGGCGCGTGGAAATTCAGCGGAAACTGGGGAACTTCAGTTAGCCCATTTTCCGCAGTAGTCGTCACCTGAAGGTCGTTTTTGGGGTTTGGCGGCCCCATAAGTCCTTGGTTTCTGGGGCTTCCTGTTCATTCGGGCGTGTAGTGCAGACCACGGAATTAAGGGGCCACAATACTTAATTTTCCTTACGCGGGCCTTTGGGGCCCGGTTTGCGTTTCCTTAAGAAGCGGCCCAAGGCTTCTTCGATGCGGTGAATGAATGCTTCGTTGCCAAGGGGGCGTCCGGTACGTGTGTGTTGGCGCAGGCGCACGAGTTGCGCCTCTTCAACATCGAGTGCGAGGTACTGTTGCCAGTCGCCGACGTAGGCGATCATCTCGCGCACGTCGCCGATGAGGGGGTCGCGCTCGCCCGTAAGGTGGGCTCGCGCGCTGCTCCATGGCCAATCGGCGGGCGAGGCGGCGAGTCCGGCCCGCACCGGGTTCAACTCGACGTAGCGCATGGCGGTCAGGAAATAATCCTGGTCCATCACAAACGACGCGAAGCGCCCCTGCCACAGATAGCCGCGCCAGCCCTCACGTCGGTTGATGTGGCACGTGTAGCGCCGATGGGCCTCCCCGATGGCGCGCGCCAATCCCTGGGTCGTGTTGGGGATGGCGATCAGGTGTACGTGATTTGGCATCAGACAGTACGCCACTATCGCGACTTCGTGGCGCGCGCACCAAGTCCTCATGAGATTGATATAGACCCCATAGTCGCTTTCCTGGAGGAACGTGGGCATGCGCCGGTTGCCGCGCTGGGTGATGTGATGCGGCATGCCCGGCGATACCACTCGTGCAACGCGTGCCATGCCGCAAGCATAGCACTAACCACCCGCGGAGACAACAAATTCAGTATTGTGTCCCCTTAATTCTGTCCCCTTAATTCCCTTAATTCCTTAATTCGGATGGTTCCGCTGCCGCAGAGATAATTTCACCCTGCCGCGCCCTCGGCATTATTCTCTCCAACTGCCGCCTACTCCACCACGTTCAGCTTGTACTTCCTCGTCCCCAGGCCGATTTCTTCGGCGCAGGCGACCTGGAGGTATGGGTCTTTGCCGTGGATTTTTTGGAAGAGGTGGTTGCCGTCGCCGAGCGTCATGGATTCGGGGAGCGAGGATGGGATGAAATCCTCGGACTTGACGAGATCGAGGCTGGCCTGTTCGATGGCGACGATGTCGGTTGCGGCGAGGATGCCGATGTCGGGCACGAGCGCGGGCGATGAAAACCCCCAGCAGTCACAGAACGGCGTGATGTTGAGCATGACGTTGATATACAGGACGCGGCCCGGCTCGAACGTATCGAGGACGGCTTTGGTGGTCATCGCCATCGCGCGCTGGAAATATTCCGACCCATGCGAGTTGATCTTGATGGCGCCGGTCTTACATGCGGTTTCGCAGTGCCTGCAATACCGGCACCCGTGCTCGAAGTATTTCAGGTTGTCGTCCTTGTCGAACGAGATGGCATCGGGCGAGGGGCAGCTTTCCTTGCAGGCGTGGCAGCGGCTGCAGAGTTCTGAATTCCACACGAAATTCTCGCCCTGAACTTTGTGAAGTTTCGCCCGGCTGTCGCGCGCCACGCAACCCATCGCCAGGTTTTTGATGGCCGCACCGAACCCGCTGTTTCCGTGGCCCTTGCCGTGGCTAAGCACCACCATCGCGTCGGCGTCGACGATGTTGCCGCAGAGGTCGACCGACTTGAGGGTTCTGTAGTTGATTTTGCGCGTATAGGCGTAGTTGTTGGAGATGCCGGCCGCGGCGATCAGCGGCGCGCCGAGCACTTCTTCGGTGTAGCCGCGCGCCTTCGCGAACTGCATCGCGCCGCTGCCGTCCGTAATGAACGGATCGCCGCCCGCCTTCTTCACGGCATCCACCAGCATGCGGATGAACAGCGGGTGTACCGTCGTGAACCCGATGTCGCCGCCGACGTGGATCTTGATCGCCACCGTCTTGCCTTTGAACATCTTCTCGAGCGGGAATCCGGCGAGCATCCGCTCATATTTTACGGGAAGCGTTGCATTCCGCCGAAGTTCTTTCACCTTGCTGGACGCAAAGGAAACTTCGGCTGTCTTCTTCTTAACCATGTGCGCATTTCCTCACTGCGGCTTTGCATTGTCCAGTGTAAAATGGACGTACTGCTGTTTGTGCGCCGGCTCGGAGCCTTCCGCGAACGCCACCCACATATCCCGGCCGGTGTTGTGGTAGACGATGCTGACGAGCGTGCCGTCGACGCCGGCGGCCTGCGCCACTTCGATGGCCTTTTTCGCGTCGATCGACCTGTACCGCGCCTTGAGCGCATCGTACACGCCCTGGTTGCCGCTGCCGTTATGCTTCTTCCAGTAGACGACGTCCTCGAGCTTCTCGTGAAACGGCGTCGGCTCAACAATCGGGTGTTTGGTCACGTTCGTGTCGTCAGTAAACAGGTCGAGCCGCGTCTTGCTCGAGAAGATAAGCCGCCCTTTGGGATCCGGCGCCGCCGGGTCGGCAATGGCATAATGGTATTGGTTGGTGCGCTTGGCGTTTTTCATCCGCTCGAGTGCCTGGTCGAGTGTCGAGTCGAAATACAGGATGTCGCGCAGCAGCACCGGGAATGGCATCCCGTTCAAGGTTTCCTCGTCGCCGAAATAGCCTTGTATCTCGCTGACGCCGAGCCCGCTGTCGTTCATCCCGCCGACCGCCGCGCCGATCAAACCCGCAAAACCGACGATCGCGTGGCGTTTGCCGTCGGTCGGGTTATAGACGGCGATGACGGGGTAATCCTGCAGGCCACTCGTCATGCTCCAATCGAGGTTGCGAAGCTGGTAGAGGTCGCCGTTGACCGTCGCCTTGCCCCATGCCGCAAACAGGCTGCACCCGTTCTCCGACATGTCCGGCACCGCCAGCATTTTTTGCATCGTGCCGAACGTAATTTCGGGATGGCCCGCGTCGCAGCAGCCGTCCGCCACGCCGCGCAACTCACACTCCCACGCCACCGTATCGAAGTTGGAGCTGTTCCACAACGCCTCGACCGCCGGCCCGAACGCCTGGTTGGGGATATTTTCGTTTTTCAAAAGGCCCGTCCACGCTTTCGAGATCTGTTCGGCCAGCAGCTTGCCGTACCAGTAACCCATCTGGTACCGATCGCCGCCAACTTCGACCACCGTGATCTTGTCTTTGCCCTCGCCGACGCTGCCCAGCTTGCCCCAGCCGCCCGGCTTGCGGAACGGCATGGTTTGCGGGACCACGCTGACCTCCGTCGTAAACTTGAACGGGAACGTGCCGCCGCTGGGATATTCGAGTTCAACCATGAACGCCGTCCAGCCCTTTTCGGGCTTGGGCGCCTGCGCCACGTACACGCCGCCGCCCTGGTCAACCAAATCCGTGCTCGTGTACGCCTTGCCGATGGTGTCCAGGCGGAAGTTGCGATCCTTGGGATTGTTCGCCTGCCACATCTTGACCGCGGTCGGCTTGGTCTCGGACGTCACGCGCAACGACCCGTCCGCTTCCTTGATCCACGAAAACTTTGGCCGCGGCGTGTTGTTCAGAACAGCCTCATAAAACGTGGCCAGATTCAGATAAGCCTCGAGCGCCAGCCCGTGATCCGTGTTTGGCAGATACCGCAGGTACTTCTCGCCTTTGAGGGCATCAAAATAGAACTGCGAGGAGTCCGGCAGGAAAAACTGGTCGCCCGTGGCGGCCACAATGTACTTGGGCATCGTATACCGGTCGACGTAGCTGTAGGGTTCAATAATCTGGCACAATGCCCGGAACTCCGGCGTATGAATCCGCGCCATCACGTTCATGTCGTTGTAATCCTGAATGGCGGGGGCCCAGTAGCCATATGCGTCGAAATGGTGCTGCATCGAGTGCTCCATGTCGAGCACGTCGATCACCGCAGGGATCATCGCCACCACACGTTTATCGACCGCCGCAACCGTCCAGGTGGTCCAACCGCGTTTGGACCCGCCGCACACCACGAACCCGTCCACCATCGGGTGAAGTTTCTGCACCGTGTCCATCG
>JAPLKX010000698.1 GCA_026387845.1 Candidatus Hydrogenedentota bacterium
ATTGGATTTCAATGCAGGCGCACTAGCAAAGCGCTGGCGGATGGCAGAGCGAACGCCTATGTGTTGCCCACAACCACAAAATTTACCGTCAAGCGCGGTGTCCAAGTGCCCTCGGATGTAACTGCTGCGCCGGCCAGAGTAACACCGGTCTTACTGTCGGCTGATGGGGCCGTGAGACGATAGGCCTCGGCCATCGTGCAACCCGCCGGGAGCTTGAGGTCGATCTTGGCTTCCTGCGCGAGGTCTTTATTCACGAGTGTCACCCAGATGTGGCCCTCGGCGTTCTTCGTCGCATAGGCGCGCAGGTTGATCGGCGTTTCGCTGGCGGTGAGTTTCACCAACTCGTCCTTGCCCGCCAACGCGAACGCCAGCATGCCGTAGTATTCCGGGCGTGCGCTTACCCTGCCGTCCTTGTCCTTGTAAATCGGCGAGTAGTGACTGACAAAACCCAACTGGTTGATGTCCGTCTGCATGTTCACCCCGCCGCAACCAAGGGAAGCCAGTTGGAACATGTAATCCAGGCACCAGAGCGCCGAGGCGAAGGTGTCGCTCACGCCCGCTTTGCCGCCGCCGTAGAATGAGTTCATTTCGTTGACACGATACGGCACGTGCTTGTCCTTCAAGATGTCCGGCAACTTGTCCAAATTGGCTTCCCATTTGGGGACCGGCGCTAGCATGAACCCAAGGGTTGACTTGGGATTTTTTGCGGCGCCGCAATAGTAATGAAACGTGAGGTAGCCCATGTCCTTGAATTCCGTGGCGGCAAACTTCTCCAATCGTTGCCAATCTGAAAGGATTGCAGGCGATCCCCCAGCGCCTTGTGCACGGCCAACACCTGCTCGACGGCCTCCTCCTTCGAGCCGGTGCCAAGATTCAGACCCCACATCACCTTCCATCCCGTGGCCCGAAGAAAACCACCCAGGTCGTCAAGCCCCCGCTGATTGATGAGTGTCCTGTTTTCTTTCGTTCCCAACAGCGCAGTTCCGTTGGCTTCAAACTTCGTCCAGTCCGAAATGATCCCGCCGATGCGGACCAATCCGCCAGGACACAGCGTGCGGTAAAGTTGGACCATGACCTTGTTCTTCTCACTGAAGAACCCTTCCTGGGCCACCGCCGATGTTTCATAGCCGAATCCGATAAAGTCCTTCGCAACCGGACCTATCGTCGTGTGCGGATCGACCTGAATTTTAATGGGAGCCGGCGCGGGCGTGGGCGGAATTTGGGCCGCGGCAACGATGCCGCTGAAAGCGTTTACTGCCGCAATGAGAGCGATCAATGGATATTTCATGTGTGATCTCCGAGTTCTTGGGATTGTTTGCTGCATGTTCACGAGCTCATTTTTCCAAGCGTCAGTCCGAGGTCGGCAGCCAGACTGTCATCTTTTCGTTTTTGGACCGGTTGGCCCACGCGTAGTAAGCGATGGCGGTCAACTCCTGGGGCTTGCCTGCGGCCTTCGCCGGAGCCTTGTCATGAAACACAGTGTTCAGCGAGAAATGCTTCTGCGAGGTGGAATGGCACGGCATGATCAGGGCGGCACCGTGCTCGGCGGGGGCGTCGAGACGCAGACGAGTCGGCAAGGTCACCTCGCCGCGCGCCAATTGCGCAAAGGCACCGCGCATGGCTTCAAGGGCCTCGCGCATCGGCAGCGCACGCCGAACCGTGTCAGCAGAGAGATGAAGAAGGGGTGTATTCATAACCGGTCTTTGGTCAGCTTCCCGGGATATCTAATCGATTGGAATTCCCCCGCTTTTGTCTCGAACCGCAGGCGCTCATCGCCGTAGCGGACGACACAGGGTTTGCCGAGCTTGGAATGAACGAGAGCGCTGGTCAGTTTCCCTTCCTTCCAAACGATGTCTACCTCGAAGCCGCCGCGGGCGCAGAGTCCTTTCACTTCGCCCGTGGTCCACGATTTTGGAATTGCCGGCAACAGGTGTAATTCACCGGCATGGGATTGGAGCAACATCTCACCGATGCCGGCGCAGGCTCCGAAGTTAGCGTCAATCTGCATCGGGGGACAAATGCTGAACAGGTTGGGATAGACTCCGCCCCTGCTGGCGCCCTCGCCCTGGTCCTCTTTCCGAATGGGCCGGTAATTCAGGAGGTATTGCACAATGCGGTTGGCCGTTTCGCCGTCCCGCATCCGGGCCATCAACGATATTTTCCACGCGGAGGACCAGCCGGTGCTGGCCAAGCCCCGATGCTCCAGCGTGACCCGGGCCGCTTTCACCAGATCGGGTGTCGTGTCCGGTGTGATCTCGCAGCCCGGATACAAACCGTAGAGCATCGAGGGATGCCGGTGATTGTCTTTTGGATCGTCCCAATCGTCCAGCCACTCCTGAATCTGGCCGTAGCGACCCACGGGAGTCGGAGCCAACCGGGCGCGTGTGGCCGTCACTTGTGCGGCGAAATCCTCATCGCGTCCCAATTCCCTGGCCGCCGCCGCACACGCGCCGAAGAGTTCCCGCAGAATCTGGTTGTCCATCGTTGGCCCGGCGCATATGCTCGGCTGCAACGCCCATTCCTTGCCATCGATCTTGTGATGTCGGTTTTCCGGTGACATCGAGGGATTGGTGACGAGATAGTTGTACTTCGGGTGTGTTTGAAGTGTGTCGAGAAAGAACGCAGCGGAACTTTTCAGCACCGGGTAGAGCCGTTCGAGGAATTTACGGTCGCCGGTGAAGCGGTAATGATCGTAGAGCTGGTTGCAGAGCCAGGCGCCGCCGGTCGGCCAGGTGCTCCAGAAGGATACATTGCCCCC
>JAPLKX010000707.1 GCA_026387845.1 Candidatus Hydrogenedentota bacterium
TGGCAATCCCCGAGCCCTCCACCCTCGCCCTGCTCACCCAGGAGTACGTCGAACCCGAACCGGAACCCGAGCCTGCGCCTCCGCCCCCGCCGCCCGTGAGGCAGATCCCGTCGCGCACCGGTGTGAGGCCGGGAGTCGCGCCGCCCCGACGGGGGTTCCAGCCGCCGGCTCCGCCCGCGAAGCCGTCGCCTCGATCCACGGATCCGCTGCCGAAAACCGGAGAGGTCCCTACGGAACAAGAGAGCTTTGATTTTGTGGAAGTCCCGCTCAGCCAGGTGGTGGAGGCGATCGCCCGGATGACGGGTAAGAACTTCGAGTACGATCCCCAGGCGTTGAGCGCGCCGGTCACGCTGATTACGCATGACAAGATTCCGCCGGAACTGGCCTATCAAGTTCTGGAATCGGTGTTGTATTCTCGCGGATTCACGATGGTGGAGACGCTGGGCGGCCGTTTAATCAAGATAACGGGTTCGGGCCAGGCGCCGGCCGATTTAAAGGAAAAGATTGAACTGAAAAAAGGGACCGGCGGGGTTCCCGAATCCTATGACACGCTGTCCACGCACGTTGTGGTCATCAAGCATGCCACGGCCGAAACCATCGCCAACCTGTTGCAGAGCCTGGGTTCGGCGATGGCGAGCGTGATTGCGTACCCGCCCACGAACACGCTGATTATCACGGATACGGCGGACGGGCTGCGGCGCATGTTCACCCTGCTCGAAGACATCGACGTCGCGGGGTATGACACCGAAACCGAAATCTTCATGGTCGAGTATTCCCGCGCCGAGACGCTGGCCCAGCAATTGAATGAAGTCCTGATGGGAACGGGAGCGGCGCCCGCCGCGCCTCGTGCCGCCAACCCGGCCTCTCCGTCCAGGCCGATGCCGCCCCAGCGGCTCCCGACCAGCCGTGCGATTCCCGGCCAGGCGGGCTCGTCGGTAGTGGGGAGCCGGGAGGAGGTGCTGCGGATAGTTCCGGATGAGCGGCTCAACGCGCTGATCGTGATTGCGACGCCCACGCTCATGGAACGGGCGCGGGAACTTATCGCGAAGCTGGATACGCCCACGCCTTACGAAGCCAACAACATGAATGTGTACAAGCTGCTCAACGCGGACGCCGAAAAGGTCGAAGAGGCCCTTAACGTGTTTCTCGGGGCTACACCGAGAACCGCCACCGACAAGCCCTCCGCGCAGACCGGCGAAATTCAGCCGTTCGAGAAAAAGGTGGTGGTGGCCCGGTACGAGCAAACCAACGCGCTGCTGATCCTGGCCAGCCCGCAAGACTACAAGGTGATCCGGGAGATCATCGCGCAGCTTGACGTGCCCCAGCGCCAGGTGATGGTCGAGGCCGTCATCATGGACGTAAGCATCCAGGATACGTTCGGGCTGGCCGTGGATACGGCGTCGGTGTCGGGGAACGATGCATTCGCGATGGGCAACACCTCCAACCTTTCGAGCCTGTTCAGCGCCACGTCGTTGGCCACGGAACTGTCAAGCGGTACGGCGGCGCTGGGCACGGCGCTGAGGCTGCTGAACCTGGGCAACACCGGCGGGCTTACGGCGGGCGTCTTTGACACAATCGAAGCGAACGTCAACGGGGTGAAGGTGAAAATCCCGTTTGTGCCGTTCCTGATAAAGGCCCTGCAGACTATCACAGACGTGGACATCCTCTCCCAGGCTTCGCTGACCACGCAGGATAAGGAGCCGGCCGACATCGTGGTGGGCCAGGAACTGCCGGTGCCGACGGTCCGGTCAGGCTACTCCTACGATCCGCGCCAGCAAGGCACCGATCAGCAGGCTCAGTATCCGGCCTACGGCCTGCAAAGCTACGGGCGTGGGATCAGCCGCGAAGAAATCGGCGTGAAGATGAAGGTCACCCCGCAGATTAACGAGGGGGATTACGTCTCGCTGGAAACCGAGATCGAGGTGTCCGAGCCCACCACAAGCACGATCGGCATTGACCCCAACGAACTTGGCCCGACGTTCAACAAGTCGCGTATCACCAACAACGTGGTGGTTAAAGACGGAACCACGGGCATCATCGGCGGGCTGATCAAGGAAACGGTAGGGCACAACAAGAGCCAGACGCCGATTCTGGGAGACATACCTGGCCTTGGGTGGTTGTTCCGTAACAAGAGCAACACCCGTAGAAAGCAGAACGTGGTGGTGCTGATCACGCCCTACATCATTAAGGACGGGTCGGACCTGGAACGGATCACCAAACACAAGATGGAGGAATTCAAGAGCGCCAATGTGGATGTTCTATTCGAGAAAGGCATAATCAAGAAGATACGCAAGGGCAGCCACATGCGCAACAAGTACCGGCCCAGCGCCGACCGGACCGACAAAATGCTGCAGTCAGAAGGCTTTGGGCGCGGCGACATCCCGAGGTGACGATGCCCAGCAAACTCGATTTGGAA